>JAYTFP010000158.1:0-6226 GCA_043734285.1 Acidimicrobiaceae bacterium | reverse complement strand
GCCGATCAGCCGGCACGCCTCAGTGACGTTGTCGAGTTCCTTGGCGAGTGCGAGCACGCGGACGCGTCGCTGATGGATGATCTCTGTCGGGATCACGGTTGGCTCCTTGTGGGTCTGTGGAAGGAACCACAGGGTCCATCACCGCCCACCCCAACGGGTGGAACTGTCAACTCAACCCTCGGACAGGAAGTCCTAGTAGAGCGCGAGGACCCGTGCTGCGGCCTCTGCCCCGAGGCGTCGATACGGGGCGGCATCGACCGGCGTGCCGTCGGCGTCGGTCGCCTCGACGATCTGGGCATCGGCTCCGAGGCGCAGGAGGAGCCGCTCGAGCCAGGCGTCCTCACCGACGGTGAGCCGCACGCGCAGCCGGCCGTCTGCTTCGTGCGTGACCTCCTCGACCGGATAGTGCTCGGCGATCCAACCCTGCGAGCCGTCGACATCGAGCACGATGCGATGATCGGTGGGCCGCCCCCGGTAGACCTCGGTCTCGGGCGCCGCATCGGGCGGGTCGAACTGCTCGCCGACGAGTCGCATCGAGGCGATCCGATCGATGCGGAACACACGCTCGTCGTCCGCGAGGTGACACCATCCGAAGAGGTACCAGTTGCCATCGGAGGCGTGTACGCGGAACGGATCGACTTGCCGCGTCGTGTGGTCGTCCTTTGCATAGCCGTAGTAGTCGATCTCGATGCGTTCGTTGTCGTCGACCGCGGCGCGCAGTTGCGGGATCAGGTCGTCGTCCGCGGCGCCGAGATCGACGACGAGCGGGTCGCCGGTATCAGTACCGAGCGTCTCGGCCAACTTGCGCAGCGCACGTGCCAGCGGTCCCGACTCGTCGGTGCCGGGGGTCGCGAGCAGTCCTTGCCCGGCGGCGACCAGTGTCAACGCCTCGGGTGTCGTGAGTCGCAGCGGATGGCGGAAGTAGTCGCCCAGCGTCAGGAAGATGCGGTCTTCGTCGATCGTCACGTCGATGAGTTCGTCGGGCGTGTACGGCGGAATGCCCACCATGAAGACGACGTCGAGGTCGCTCAGCAGGTCGTCGCGGGTGATCCCGAATCGTTCGCACACCTCGGTGACCGTCGGGCCGTCACTCTCGGCGATCCACGGGACGATCGCGACGATCCGGCGAAATCGTTCGGCAGCAGTCGTGCGCTTCACGCGGGGGCTCCGCACATCGACTGGAGCCAATCCGTCACGTCGGCCCGCATCTCTTCGGGCTCGAGCACGACGGCATGATCGAGGAGCCCGAGGATGAGACTGCGGAACGCGTCTCGGTTCGTCACCTCGAGTTCGACCACCGCAGCGCCGTCGTCGAGTTCGGTCCAGCTCGTCGCGCCGGTGAACATCGATCGGCTGAGGTTGGCCTGCGATGCGTCGATGCGCACCCGGGTGGCGATGGGCGCATCGTCGCCGTAGCGCCATGCCTCGAAGCGCACGCCGGTCGCGCGCTCGGGCGGCACGAATGCGTCGGGCTCGCCGACCTCGATGGGCCCGACCATGCGATCGAGGCGGAAGCTCCGGCGATCCACGCGGCCGCGGTCGAACGCGGTGAGATACCAACGCCCGCGCTGGAAGTCGAGACGGTGGGGCTCTACTTCGCGCGGCGAGTCGTGGTAGGCGAACGTGACGACGCGGTGCTCGATCGTCGCGGCGAAGAGCGCGATGAGCTCGGGAGGCGTCGGCACATCGGCGAGCACGGTGGTTGAGTCGTCGTCGCCCTGCTCGGATCCAGGCAGCCCACCGAGCTTGCGGAACGCGTCACCCTCCGACGATCCCTCGACACGGATGGCGCCGACCGCAAGGCGCAACGCGGCGAGTTCGTCGGGCTCGAGGCCGGGATCGGGCAGGTAGTAGCGCATGGGATCGATCAGATAGCCGGCGCGGCTGTTGTCGGTACCGTTCGGATAGACGACGTCGACGGAAATGCCCATCTCACGCAGATCGTCCTTGTCGCGCTCGAACGTTCTGCGAAAGCTCGCCGGGTCGTCCGGATAGCCCGGGATGAGCCGACCGATCTCTTCGACAGTGAGCGGACGTCGAGTGTCGAGCAGCGCTGCGGTGAGGTTGAGGAGGCGTTCGAGCTTCTGGGCCGACATCGACTGCGAATGCTACGGGGCGTCGAGCCGCGCGACCGCCACCACGGCCGCGGCTGCCGCGGCGGCGAAGAAATCTGGGTCGCCGGCGGGGCCGCGCCCCATCGTGGTGACCGTCAGCCCGAGCGTATCGAGCAGTCTCCCCACGTCAGGAACCTCGGTGACTCGGTGAAGGCGGATGTCGTCGGGGTCGAGACCCTCGGCCGACGGCTCGGCGACCCACGGACGGCTGCGCGCCAGGCGGGCCGCCGTCACACTGTGGTGGCTCGCGCCGACATGACGATCGCGCGCATCGGCGCTCGACCGGCGCACGCAGAGGATCGGCTCACCGCCGAGCGCAGCGACGAGATCGATCACCGAGGCGACCTCGAGTGCCGTCGTGCCCAGCGGGGTCGCCGTACCGACCACGCCCGGACCCATCCCGACGATCACCACATCCGCGGGCGGTACGTGGACGCCGAGCGTGAGGCCCGACGCGACGTTGACCGCCTCGAGGTCGCCGCCGAACGCATGGCCGGCGGTCACCGTCGCGTGAATCGCTCCGACCCGTCGCAGATCCGCGACGAGATCGCTGATCACGAGAGGCAGCGCGCCCCCGTCGGTCATGAGGTACGTGGTGCGCACGTCAGGGCGGAGCGTCGCGATCGTCGCTGCGACGACGCCAACCTGGCTGTGCACCCCGCACACCACGACGGGTACGCCGTCGATCGTCGCGGGAATCGTTGGATGCGCGAGCTCTGAGGTCCCCGCGTCGAACTGGGCACTGGTGTAGCGCAGCTTCATGATGTGATCGGAACCTGGGGCGACGAGTTCGTTGCGACTGAGGTTCCAGTGCACGACGTGCCATCCGCCCGTCCCCAGACCCAACTCCACGGCGGTGGTGTTGCAGATCACCTGGTCGCCAGGCTCGACCGTGCCGGTCAGGTCGGTGAGCACGTACGCGCGGTTCACCTCGTCAGCGATGCGGACGGTGACGCGCTGGAGACCCGGTCGGGTCATCGAGATGTCGAGCACCTCGCCGGTTCGAAACGTCGGCACGGGAGGACCGCGGCCCCTCAGAGCGATTCGATGAGCTTGTCGACCCGCTCGTCGTGCGACTTGAAAGGGTCCTTGCAGAGCACCGTGCGCTGCGCCTGGTCGTTGAGCTTCAAGTGGACCCAGTCGACGGTGTAGTCGCGCTTGCGCTCTTTCGCCGTGCGGATGAACTCTCCGCGGAGACGGGCGCGGGTCGTCTGCGGCGGTGTCTCGACGGCCTCGCTGATCGCCGCGTCGGTCACGACACGCTCGACCATCCCGCGGTTCTGGATCTTGTAGAACACCGATCGCCGGCGGCTGATGTCGTGGAACTGCAGATCGAGCAACGCCACCTGTGGGCTCGACAACGACAGGTCGTGCCGAGCGCGGTACGCCTCGATCAGGTTGTACTTGGTGACCCAGTCGATCTCGCGGCCGAGGGTGAGCGGGTCGGACTCGATACCCGCCATGACGTGCTCCCACATCTGCAACGCCTGCTTCTCCTGCGGCTGCAGATCGTGCGTCTCGGCGTAGCGCAGCGCACGGTTGAGATACTCGGACTGGATCTCGAACGCCGAGGCCTCACGGCCGTTCGCGAGCCGCACGCGACGGGTGCACGTGAGGTCGTGGCTGATCTCGCGGATCGCTCGGATCGGGTTCTCGAGCGTCATGTCGCGCAGCACCACTCCGGGGTCTTCGAGCATGCGCAGCAGCAATGCAGCCGCGCCGACCTTCAGGAACGTCGGGTACTCCCCCATGTTCGAGACGCCCACGATCACGTGCAGCCGGCGATAACGCTCGCTGTCGGCGTGCGGCTCGTCGCGTGTGTTGATGATCGGACGGCTGCGCGTCGTCGCGGACGACACGCCCTCCCAGATGTGTTCGGCGCGTTGGCTCAGGCAGAACATCGCGCCGCGAGCCGTCTGCAGGATCTTTCCCGCGCCGGCGTAGATCTGACGACTGACGAGGAACGGAATGAGTACCTCGGTGTAGCGGGCGAGTTCTTCGGTGCGGCCGGTCAGGTAGTTCTCGTGGCAGCCGTAGGAGTTGCCGGCAGAGTCGGTGTTGTTGCGGAACAGATAGATGTCGCCGCGGATGCCCTCTTCCGCGAGTCGCGCCTCGGCGGAGTCGAGGAGTTGCTCGAGGATCCGCTCGCCCGCCTTGTCGTGCGCGACGAGGTCGTAGAGCGAATCGCACTCGGG
Organism: Acidimicrobiaceae bacterium; assembly: GCA_043734285.1. Taxonomy (GTDB): domain Bacteria; phylum Actinomycetota; class Acidimicrobiia; order Acidimicrobiales; family Microtrichaceae; genus JAYTFP01. Next base: position 1,917 of record JAYTFP010000158.1, on the reverse strand, counting down.
CGTCGCGTACTCGGGGTGTGAGCCGACGTCGAGGTAGAGGCGTGCACCGTTCGCGAGGAAGACGTTCGAGCTGCGGCCCCACGACACGACCCGCCGGAACAGGTAGCGAGCGACTTCGTCGGGGCTGAGGCGGCGCTGGCCGCGGAGCGTGCAGGTCACGCCGTACTCGTTCTCGAGGCCGAAGATCCGCCGGTCCATTCCAGCCACCATAGGGGTCATTCATGCGCAATTGCGCGAACCTCTGTGCGCCCCGCGAGGGTGTCGCGACGTGGCGATCAGCCGGTGATCATCCACTGCATGGACCCGTTCGTGCCCCACACGACATCGGGTTTGCCGTCGCCGTTGAGGTCGCCGGTGGCGAGGCCCGACTCCGCTGCGTAGTGGAACACCGGATAGTAGGCCGAGGTGGTCAGCCCGCCAGCACCGTTGCCGAGCATGAGCTCCGCCCCGAGGTGGACGGCGGCGACGTAGTCGGACCCGAGGAACACGTCGTCGTGCCCATCGCCGTCGAAATCGGCGATGGCCAGGTCGGCGGCGCGGACGACCGCAGGCGAATCGATGCGCGGTGCGAACGTGCCGTTGGCGTAACCGGTCAGCACCGAGACGGCGGAGTCGACCTGGTCGGCGACGACGAGGTCGGGTTTCGTGTCGCCGTTCATGTCGGCGATGACGACCTTCTTCGGTGTGGCTCCGGTCGCGAAGTCGATGTGCGGGGCGAACGAACCGCCGCCGTTGTTGATCAACACCGACACGTTGTTCGAGAGCGAGTTGGTCACCGCAAGATCGATGTCGCCGTCACCGTCGAGATCGCCCGCGGCCAACGAGAGTGGCGACGTGCCGCTCCCGATGTGCGTCGCCGCTGCGAACGACGAGCCGGTGTTGACGAGCACGGACACGCCTCCCCCGCCGGTGTCGGCGGTGATGATGTCGAGCTTGGTGTCGCCGGTGACGTCCGCGAGTACGACCGCGGCGGGTGTTCCACCCACGGCGTAGGCAGCCGGCGCGGCGAATGAGCCGCCGCCGGTGCCGAGGTACACCGACGCGGTGTTGGCATTCTTGTCGGAGGTGACGATGTCGGCGACGAGATCACCGTTGACGTCACCGACGGCGATGCCAGAGGGCGCCTTGCCCGCCGTGAACATCACCGGAGGCCGGAACGTCGCGTTGCCCCGCCCGGCGTAGACGGCGAACTTGTCGAACGAGGTGCGGGCGGAGACGATGTCCGCGATGCCGTCGCCGGTGACGTCGGCGATGACGGTCGGCCCTCCACCGGGATTGAGGCGGCCCATCGCGGCGAGCGTGCCGTCGGCTCTGCCAGTGAAGATGCTGACGTTCAACTGCTGGCCGTCGGACCAGACAAGATCAGGGTGACCATCGCCGTTCATGTCCACGACGTCGGCCATCCGGGAATTGCTGCCGCTCGCCGGATCGGGGGTCATGTAGGCCATCGGGTCGTCGAACGCTCCGCCCGGCAGCGCCAGGCTGACCGACAGCTCGGGCCGCGGACCGTCGGTCGCGATCAGGTCGGCACGCCCGTCGCCGTTCATGTCGACCAGGTCGATGGATGCCAGCTGGTTCTCGACGAGTCGGCCGGTGCGCACCATCGCCGCCAGGCCGCCTGCGCCGTTGCCCTTGAACGTGTAGGCCGAGGCCGGGAACGTGCTGGTGAAGTACGGCGCCCCGACGACGTCGAGTTTGCCGTCGCCGTCGACGTCGATCGCGATGGGCGCTTCCTGATCGGGGAAGAAGCGATAGTAAAGGTCGGTGCTCGGATCGAGGCCGTCCGGCTGACGCCACGCACGGCCGGCGCCGCCGGTGCCTACCCATTTGATCGTGCCGTCCGCCCCATTCAGTACGCTCCTGCCGCAGATCACCTCGGCGATTCCATCGCCGTCAAGATCGGCCACCGCCGGCGCG
>JAYTFP010000157.1:0-3425 GCA_043734285.1 Acidimicrobiaceae bacterium | reverse complement strand
TACCGCGGGGCGCGCGACCTGGCCGCGTGGAAGGCGCGCGTTCGCGACGCGTGGCATCTCGTGCACGTCGATGCGGTCGAAGTCGACGAGTCACTCGGGGCGCTCGGCGGCACGCGGGACGTCGCCGCTCGGGTACACCTCGGCGAGCTCACCCCCGACGACGTCGACGTGCAGGTGCTGAGCGGCACGGTGGGTCAGGCCGGCGAGCTCGAGGGCTGGGAGGTCGTGTCATTACGCGCGGCCGGGTCCGATGACGACGGTCATCTGACGTTCGCGGGCGAGATCGCGCTGTCGTCGGCCGGTCGGCGCGGCGTCACGGCCCGCGTCGTGCCACGTCACCCGTCGTTGGAGTCGCCGCTCGACCTCGCACTGATCACCTGGGCCGACTGATCAGGCGGCTGGCCCCTACCCGAACTCGGCCTTGCCGGGTCCGTGCGCGAGGAACGACTGCACGCCGACGGTCGCATCGGGCGTGGCGAACACGTCGACGAAGCGGTCCTGTTCGAGACGGAGTCCCTCGTCGAGGCTGCCCTCGAGGCCGCCGTCGATCGCCGCCTTCGCCAGAGCGAGCGCCTCACGTGGGCCCTTCGCCAGAGCGCCGGCGAACTCGAAGGTGGCTGTCTCGAGTTGCTCGGGCTCGACGACCCGGTTGACGAGTCCGATCGTGAGCGCTTCCGCGGCATCGATCATGCGGCCGGTGAACACGAGGTCTTTCGCGATCGACGGCCCGACGAGGCGGGCGAGCCGCTGCGTGCCGCCGCCGCCGGGGATGATGCCGAGAAGGATCTCGGGCTGCCCGAACTTCGCGGACGACGAGGCGATGCGGAAGTCGCAGGCGAGCGCGAGTTCGCATCCGCCGCCGAGCGCGAAGCCCGAGATCGATGCGATCGTCGGATCGGGGATGGCAGCCAACGCATTCAGTGCGCGGAGAAAGGCGCCACCGACCTCGCGCACCCGCTCGGGCGGCGCGATCGTGAACGAGTCGGGATCGGTGTCGATCGCGAACTCGTCGATCGACGCGCCCGCGGCGAAAAGTCTGGAACCGCCCGTGACCACCACGGCGCGGGCCCGGCCGGCGTCGGACGAGAGCGTGGCTGCCGCGTCGGTGAGTTCGTCGAGCAGTGCGACGCACAGTGCGTTCACCTTGCCGTGGTGCAGCGTCAGCACTGCAACACCGTCGTCGCGGCGATCGAGATCGAGATACTCACCCATGGTCACGGTCCTCCGTCATTGTCAGATCCTGCACGCCGGCCAGCACGGCGTCGGCCGCCACCCATGGGTCGCAGCGACGCGCCAGCACCTCGTCGACCGCACGATCGAATTCGTGGCGCGACGCGGCCGCGGACACCAGCGCCATGAGCGTCTCGGTCACGATCGCCTGCACCTCGGCGCGGACGCGGCGGTCGCGGCGGATCGCGCCCTCGCCCGACGCAGCCAGCCATTCGCGATGGCCGACGACCGCGCTCCACAACTCGGAGGCACCTGACCCCTCGGTGGCGACGGTCTCGACGATCGGCGGTTGCCATCCGTCGTCGACGCGCATCGACAGCATCTGCTCGAGGTCGGCGTGGGTGGCGGCCGTGCCGGCCCGGTCAGCCTTGTTGATCACGAAGATGTCGGCGATCTCCATGAGTCCCGCCTTGTTGGCTTGGACCGCGTCGCCCCAACCCGGGTTCACGACGACGATCGTCGTGTCAGCCGAGCCCATGATCTCGATTTCGACCTGGCCGACGCCGACGGTCTCGAGGATGACCCAGGGGTAGCCGACGGCGTCGAAGACGCGGAGTGCCGAGGGCGTGGCGAGCGCCAGGCCGCCGAGATGGCCGCGGGTCGCCATCGATCGGATGAACACGCCTTCGTCGAGCACATGGTCGCCCATGCGGATGCGATCGCCAAGGATCGCCCCGCCCGAGAACGGTGACGACGGATCGACGGCGAGGATCGCCATGCGCTCGCCCCCGGCTCGCACGACCGCGGACACCGCATTCGTCAGCGTCGACTTGCCCGCGCCGGGCGCGCCGGTCACGCCGACGGTGTACGAGTCACCGCCGAGCGGATAGGAGATGCGTCCGAGCTCGCGCGCTTCCGGGCCGCCCCGTTCGACGATCGTGAGCAGCTTCGCCAGCGCCGTGCGGTGACCCGCACGCGCCTCGTCGACGAGCGTGGCGATCGGTGCCTCGATCACAGTGAGACAGTCGTGCCCGTCTCGACGAGTTCGTCACCGGGTTGGATGACCTCGGTCACCCCGGGCACCCGATCACGCATGATGCGCTCGATCCCGGCCTTCATCGTGACGGTCGACGCCGGGCAGCTCACACACGCACCGGTCAGCTCGACTGTCACGACGCCCGACGACTCGTCGACGTCGAGCAGGTTGATGTCACCACCGTCGGCCTGAATGGCCGGCCGGATGATTTCGATGACCTCGAGGACCTTGTCGCGCACTTTCCAGGCTCCTGAACGGGGGATCGATGAGAGGGTGAACGGGTGTTGACGTCGGTGGTGGCTGAATGCTGGTCGGCTTCGCCGACAGATCGCTCTCCTGATCGAGCGTGACGCCTATCGGCGCACGCTATGAGCGTACCCGTGTGGGTGGAACGCCGAGAAGAGTGCCAGACTTCCCGTGATGTCCCCCATCATCGCGAACGCGCTCGGCGGGCTGCTCGTGGCGCACCAGTCGACGCCGTTCGGCTTCGTGCTGGTGTTCGTTCCCCTCATCGTGCTCTCGCTGGCGTTGCGCACCGCACGACGACGCGCAGAACGCCAACTCGACGACGAGCCCGCTACCAGATCGAGCTGAGCCGCTCGGCTTCGAGCCGGCCGAGTCGCAGGCCCATCTCGGCGGCCGCCGGCGTGAGGCTGAAGTCCATGAGGTTCATCCCCAGCGAGCTGAGGGTCATGAACTCGATGTCGGGCACGATCACCTCGACGGCGCCGCCCGCTGCGCGGAGGCTGTCGACCGAGGCTCGCTGCGCCGCGAGATAGGCGCTGATCCGCGGATCGTCGAAGCCGGGTGGCAGCTCCATGATCATCACCGAGACGACGATGACGGCGTCGGCTTCGGCAGCCAGATCGGCGTTCAACGCGGATCGTGCGCCGCCATCCATGTAGCGGGCGCCGTCGATCGTGATCGGCGGATACACACCGGGCACGCTGCAGCTCGATGCGATCGCGCGCTCGAGCGGCACGTTCGACGATGCGTCCCAGACGCGGAACTCACCCGTGGCGGTGTCGACCGCGGTGCAGGCGAACCCGTCGGGCCAGGGGCGGCCCTCGAACATCGGCGCGAAGGTCGCGACAAAGGCCGCCTCGGTGATGGTCGGCGACTCGAGGGCGAACCGGCCGACGTCGGCTCGGTACGCGAGTCCGACCGCGGGATCGCTCGAGGTCGCTCCGTCGCTGAACACCATCTCCATGAACTTCGC
>JAYTFP010000156.1:0-2733 GCA_043734285.1 Acidimicrobiaceae bacterium | reverse complement strand
GGCGAGGACCGCCACGGCAGAGTCGTCGAGCGAGGGGCGCGTCGCGGTGCGCTCGGTGTGGACCTCGATCGGCGCCGTGACCGACGTGATGCCGCCCGGGAGTCTGGCGACGACGTCGTCGATCGAAATGCCGCGACCCGCCTTCCCAGGACGGACCGCCACGCGCTGCACAGTCGCATCGAGCGACGGCTCGACCGCTGCCGTGCGCCGGTCTCCCTCCAGCCGGATGATCGTCGCGCTCGCCTTCGCCCGGTCGACGCGGGTCACCACGGTCAGCGGGCGGCCGACGATCAGTGCCTTCGCCCATCGCAGCGGCGCGAGCAAGCCGGCATCATGGTGCCCGAGTCGCATCGCCCGGTCGACTGTGCGATCCGCGTCGAGTGACACGCCGAGTTCGCCCGCAGTTGTGTCGAGCGTGAATTCGTCGGTCACGATCCTGACGGGCATCGATGGCAGCTGGCTCTGCAGCTTCGCGGTCTCGTCGGTGATCTTGTCGCGGCGGAATCCGCCGATGTCGCGCCCGGCCATCTCGAGCCCTCGAGCCGCCTCGTCGTGGTGCGAGCGCGCGTCGATCACCCAGGCGATCGCGGCGACGCCGAGCGTCACCAGCGGGGTGGCGAGCAAGCCCAGCACGACCTTCTTCCAGCGAGACACGGCACAAAGGATCGCGCACCCGCCAGCGGCGACCGGGTACCCCTCCCGAGTCAGAACAGACGGAGCTCGTTCGACTCGATGCCGCGCAGCTCGTCGTAATCGACCTCGACGCAGGCGATGTCACGCGAGGCCGCGAGCACCTTCGCCTGCGGCTTGATCACCTGCGCCACGAAGATGCCGCGGATCGGCGTGAGCATCGGATCGAGCGCGAGCCGCTCGAGGTAGCGGGTGAGCTGCTCGACGCCGTCGATGTCGCCCCGCCGCTTGACCTCGATGACGACCACCCCGTTCGTGTCGCGGCACAACAGGTCGACGGGGCCGATGTCGGTCGGATACTCGCGGCGTACGAGCGTGAGGCCTGCGTCGATGACCTCAGGGTTCGCGGCGAGCAGTATCTGGAGGTGTGCCTCGACACCGTCCTTCTGCAGGCCTGGATCGATGCCCATCTCCCACGAGGAGTCGTGGATGATCTCGTCGAGTGTGATCGTGACGGTCTCACCCTTCGGATTGGTGATGACCCACTCGCCATCGGCCTCGATGAGGTGATTCGGCGCGTTCATCCAGTTCAGCGGCTTGTAGGCACCGCCGTCGGCGTGGATGGCCACACAGCCGTCGGCCTTCACCATGATGAGTCGCGTCGCCGTGGGCAGGTGCGCGGTGAGCCGTCCGGCGTAGTCGACCGAGCAGACAGCGATGACGAGGCGCACGGATGGCGAGGCTAACGCCGGGGCGGGAGGACGACTGCCGGCGCGATCGTCAACCGCGGGCGTTCTTGAGCTGCTTGAGGACCTTGGCGCGGTCGGTCGCGTCGAGCGCGACCTTGCGAAGGCGCACGAAGTTCGGCGTGACCTCGACGCACTCGTCGGAGGCGATGAACTCGAGCGCCTGCTCGAGCGTCAACAGACGCGGCGGGACCAGCGGGACCGTGTTGTCGGACGACGACGTGCGCATGTTCGTGAGCTTCTTCTCACGGCAGATGTTGACGTCCATGTCGTCCTGGCGCGAGTTCTCGCCGACGATCATGCCTTCGTACACCTCGGTACCCGGTGCGACGAACAGCGTGCAGCGCTCCTGGAGTGCGGTGATCGCATATGCGGTCGTCGCACCGCGACGATCCGACACGATCGATCCGCGCTCGCGGGCGCGCAGCTCACCGGCCCACGGCTCGTAGGCCTCGAAGACGTGGTGCATGATGCCCGTGCCCCGCGTCTCGGTCATGAACTCGGTGCGGAACCCGATCAGACCTCGCGCCGGCACGACGTAGTCCATCCGAACCCAACCGGTGCCGTGGTTGACCATGTTCTGGAGGCGGCCCTTGCGCGGTGCCACCAGACCCGTGACCGCGCCGAGGTGCTCTTCGGGCACATCGATCGACAGCCGCTCGACCGGCTCGGACAGCACGCCATTGATCTCTTTGGTGACCACCTGGGGCTTGCCGACAGTGAGCTCGAAGCCGTCACGTCGCATCATCTCGATGAGGATGGCGAGCTGCAGCTCGCCGCGGGCCTGCACTTCCCACGCATCGGGGCGGTCCGTCGCGAGCACCCGGATGCTGACGTTGCCGACCAACTCCTGGTCGAGACGGTTCTTGACCTGACGTGCGGTGAGCTTCGAGCCGTCCTGGCCGTTGAGCGGGCCGATGTTGATCCCGATGGTCATCGAGAGCGACGGTTCGTCGACAGTGAGCACGGGGAGGGCAACCGGGTTGTCGGGATCAGCGAGCGTCTCGCCGATGGTCACCTCTTCGAGACCCGACACCGCGACGATCTCGCCGGCGCTCGCCTCTTCGACCTCGGCCCGCTCGTGGCTGTCGGTCATGTAGATCACGCCGACCTTGGCGCGCTCGATCGTGCCGTCGGCGCGACACCATGCGACCTGCTGATTGCGGCGGATCGTGCCGTTCACGACGCGGCACAGCGCGAGGCGACCCACATAGGGATCGGCGGCGAGGTTGGTGACGAGCGCCTGCAGCGGCAGTTCGGCGTTCGCAGTCGGCGCGGGCACCCGATCGCTGAGGAGCTGGAAGAGCGGTTGCAGATCCGAGCCCTCGTGATCGAGGTCGAGCGTCGACGTGCCGGC
>JAYTFP010000155.1:0-9485 GCA_043734285.1 Acidimicrobiaceae bacterium | reverse complement strand
GAGAACAACGCGGCAACGTCGTCGATCAATTTCGCGGGATCGTCGCCACCCTTCAGGAGCGCGCCGGTGATCGACCCGGCCGACGTGCCGATGACCCGGTCAGCGAGCGTCAGGTCGATGCCCTCGGCCGCGAGTCCCGCGGCGAGGCCGAGCTCCCACGCCACGCCGACGGGGCCGCCGCCGCCGAGAACGAGCGCCCTACTGCCCATTCGAACTCTGCGTCGATTCGTCATGGCGCACAGTGTCGCGCGGCCTAACATCCCGGCCATGCGATTCACCCGATTCCTCGCCCTCGCGCTCGCCTCCTCACTTTTCGTCGCCGCCTGCGGGTCGAGCGACGACGACAAGGCGAAGCAAGCCGCCTCGAGCATCAAGAAGCAGATCGAGGATGCGACGAAGGGCGCCACGTCGATCCCGCTCGGACTGGGCAACGGCAACGCGAAGTGCCCCGACATGTCGAAGAAGTCGGGTCGCATGCGGGTCGTCAATCTCGCCACGAAGAACGGCGCGGCGGTTGGTCCCGTCGACGTGTACGCGCAGGGCTTCGGACCGACTCAGCACTGCAAACCGCTGTTCAGCGCCGTCGGCTTCGGTGACGTCTCCGACTACCTCGACGTGCCGGCCCAGCCGTACCAAACTCCGGCCGAGGGCGGGCTCACCTACTTCGATGCCGGCAAGACCGACCCGACGGCCGCCACCTTCTGGAAGAACTCGTCGCCCCCCGACGGCGTGAAGACCGGCGACCAGGAGACGGTCGTCCTCACGGGCGGCAGTGCGAAGGGTGAGGCGAACCCCAGCTACATGAACGTCACCGAGAAGAACGCGAAAGACCCGTCGCTGAACGTGAAGGTCAAAGACGGCAAGGCGCTGCTGCTGGTGAACGGCGGCGGCGCCGAGTCGGCGATCGGACAGACGGGCAACGGCGAGAACTACGTGTTCACGGTCGACGGCAAGTGCCTGAAGCCCGACGCGATCGCCGGCGACACCGGTGGTGGTGGTTCTCCCGGCCAGGTCTACGGCAACGGCTCGCCGACGACGGTCGAGCCGGGGTCGCACACGGTGGGCATCATCGTCAACGATCCCGGCGTGGGCATCGGCGGCGAGGACTGCGACGGCAAGACCGCAGCGTTCACCGAGACGGTCGACGTCGAGGCGGGCAAGGCCCTGGCGGTCTACCTCGGCGGCACGTCGAAGGAAGCGCTCAAGATCTACTCTGCTGCCATCGACCTCTGAGCGGCGCTCACCTGAGCTGATCAAGGCGAGCTGCGATGTCCGTGAGGACGGCGCGGTCCGACTCGGGACGGCGGGGTGACCGAGGGTGCGTCGCGTCGCGGTCGATGACGCCGCGCAACGCGAGGAACTGGGCAGCCGAGTGCCGGTATGCGGGCACCGGATCGCGGAACGCGAACTGACCGAGATACTGCAACAGGTCGTTGAGCTCCCAGAAGCGGGCGACATCACCGCGGGCCCAGGCCGCGTCGCGCTGGGCGAAGGATTCAGGGGCGAACGTGGAGAGCCCGAGCAGGTAGTCGGAGCCGTGGATCACCATGTCGATGGCCAGGTCGTTGCCGGTGCACAGTCGGAAGTCCGGGCGTGTCGCGTCACGGAGCACGAGGCGCTCCCACTCGAGGTCACGACGCAACGACGAATGCTTCAGGCCGATCATCTGTGGGATCGACAGGAGCTGCTCGAAGACATCGAGAGTGAAGATGCGGCCTGCCGGATGGAACATCGGGCCCAGCTCGAAGCCGAGAAACCGGTCGAGGCCTGCCGCGAGGTCGTGGTGTGCGGCAACGAGCGCGTCGTCGTCGAGGGCCGCGAGTCCGTGCGACGGGAAGAGGATCGGCATGCCGCCGGCGTCGACGATCTCGTGGCACGCGATCCGGTACGCATCGAGATCGAACGAGTCGCCGGGGTTGTCGGCCACATGCGCTCCGGCGATGAACTCGCCGTCGAGGGCGGTGCCCATCGCCAACACGTGACGACGGTCGGCGGTGTCGAGGTAGGGGCCGAAGCCGGTGTCCATGTTGAGAGCGGGCGTGAGTCCGGCACCGACGGTCGTGGCGAGGTGACGCTCGAATGCGGGCCAGTCGATGTCACCCTCGACGGTGAACGGCAACAGCACGGCGGACGACCCCCAAATCGTGCGTCGCGCGCGGATCGGCGGGATCTTCGCGCTCATTGCGGGTCGTCCTCGTTCGCCGTCGAGCGACGGGCGCTCGGCGGGCGACGCTGCGCCGCGGCGCGTTTGGCACGGGTGAGCTCGACGCGGTCGGGTCGCGACTTGTAGGCCTCGTCGAGCGGCCAACATCCCGACACGAGTCCGTTGCGCGGGGCCGTGGTGCAGTCACTGAACGTGCGGCAGATCAGGCGGCGGTCGCCGGGCTCGCCAGCGAGGATGCGGGCCGGCAGTTCGGGATGGCTGAGCACCATGCGACCCAGGCCGACGCAGTGCATCCAGTCGTCGCGCACCAGTTCTTGCGAGGCGTGAGCGAACCAGTCCTGCAGGTAGGTGAGGCCCGAGCCGACAACAGTCAGCTCGGGGTGCGCGGCGGTGATCGAACGGGTCACCTCCTGCATCCTCACGACGTCGACGAGCGGGTCGTTCGGCGGCTGGTAGCCGTCAGAGGGCGGGAAGAAGGCCGGGCGTTGCACGTGCGGACACCAGTAGGGGCTGCCGGCAGTGACACACAGCAACTCGATGCCGAGTTCGACGAGCAGCCGGCAGAAACGATGGGTCTCGTCGAGGTCGATGCCGATGCCGGTGCCGTCGCCACCGAACGCGTAGGGGTAGGGCGAGTTCGTCGCCGGGACGCCGATGCCGTCGTCGCCCGCGACGAAGGGGACGACGTCGTAAGCCGAGAGTCGCACAGCAATCCTCAGACCGGGCGCCGTGCGGTGGATCGCGTCGACGGCTCGGCGCAGGAAGCGCGTGCGGTTCTCGAACGAGCCGCCGTACGGGCCGGGTCGATCGTGCGCGGTCAGCAGTTCGTGGAGCAGGTAGCCGTGGCAGTGCTTGACGTCGACGAAATCGAATCCGGCTTCGTTCGCGACGACCGCGGCGGCCGCGAAGTCGTTGAGGAGGTCGTCGAGTTCTGTGTCGCTCAGCAGCGACGCGTCGGTCGCTCCCACGCGTTCGTCGAGGATCGGGTGGCGGTATGCGATGCGCGGCGCCGGTGAGCCGTCGGGGCGCGACCAGCGACCGGAGTGCGTGAGCTGCAGGCCGACGATCGGGTCGAGACCGTCGGTCGCCTCGCGGTGCGCGGCGACGAGTGTCGAGCGGAGGTCGGCGAGGTCGGCGGTGCTGTGGGGACCGATGCAGAGTTGATGCGGATTGGCACGGCCGTCGGCGCGCACGGCCACGGCCTCGCCACCCCAGACGAGCGCGGCGGCGGATCGTCCGAACCGCTCCCAGCGGCGATGCACGAGCTCGGTGGGCCGGCCGTCGGGTGTGCCATCCCACCCCTCCATCGGCAGGATCGCGAATCGGTTGTGCAGCGTGAGCGGGCCGACCGCGTGCGACCGCGACAGTGGGCCGTTGGCTTCGACGTGATCCGCGACGGGCAGCGACACGCCGAGACGGTCGAGGTGGTCGCGCAACGCGGTCGGCGTTTCGAGTCGACGGACCTGCGGGGTCGAATCGGTCATGGGCCGTCAGCGTGCCACAGGGAAACCGTTCGCTCTCTCACTCCGCGCGCTCCAGATCACTGAGTCTTCTTGCAGTGAAGCCGATCCGCGACGAAATCCACGATCCGATTGGCGATCTGCATCACTCCGCTGGCGGAATCCTCACGAGTCATATCCGTTGCATTCGGAAGCGCGATGTAGACCGCCAAAGTCGATTTGCAGAGTTGGGCCCAGACCTCGATGCTGCTGCACTTCCGGAGAGAGAAGTGGTTGTCTCGACCCGTACCGCTGAAGACATCGAGGCACGCACCACTCGCGGTCTTTCGATCCACGAACTTGGCAATGAGATCGGTCGGTACCACGAGGTCGTTCTTCGGCAGAGCGAACCTCCCGTGGTCGACCGCCGTCGCCCACCACTCGGCATCGAGCGGTTGATTGGTCAGCCAGTAGTCGTGCGCATCCCTCTCGTCGTCGTGCATCTCGATCTGAGTGCTGATTTCCCAGTCGGGATCGCTCGACGACACGATTCCCCGCGAATCACGTTCCGCCGGCCCGTTTGTGAAGAAGCCGTATCCGCGAAACCCCCGTTTCCCGAATCTCGACACGGCGGCCGGATTCTGTTCCAGGTCGGCGTGCTCGTCGTCGTCCCAGCTGTCCACCGGGTATGACGCCAGCTCGGGCACGAGACTTCGCAGCTCACCGCGATCCGGCAAGAGGCGGGAGTAGGCGGTTGAGAAATACTGCGGCTCCGCCCCGACCGAACTCGCCGCTCCGAGAACCAGGATCGACACGATCACGATCGGACCGACTGTCATCGATGGGTGGGAGGGGTTGGCCTTCAGCCACAGCACGATGAACACGATCGATCCGGCCAGAGCAAGCAGCCCGACGAGGGTGAGCAGGAGCAGGTACGGGTCGAAGCGGGCCGGCGATATGGAGTGTGCATGGTTCGTCTCTGCGACCATGACGCGGAAGACGAAGACGAATCCGCCTGCTGTCATGATGAGCAGGCCGCATGACGTCACCAGCAGCCTGCGAATTGTCCGGACACTCTCGTGCTGTCGATACCCCAGCACAGCGATGCGGGCTCCAATCGAGAGGACCACTGCAGTCGCCACGAGCAAGGCGACGTCCAGGGTATGAGTACTCAGGAGCACTCCGAGAGGTTGCACGGTCATCGGCATGAGCGCAACGCGTCGTCAGGGCGAGCCGCACCACGCGCCGGTTGCCGAGGGTGGGCCATGATGGGCCCGTGTCGGGTGGAGTGACGGGCGTGGTGGTCGGCGCGGGAGACCGTGGCTACGACGCCTATGCGAAGTTGTTCGTCGAGCACCCCGAGGAAGGACGGATCGTCGCTGTCGCCGAGCCCGACGAGGGGCGGCGCACGCGTTTCGCGGAGCGTTACAGCCTGTCGAGCGAGCAGTGCCACGAGGGCTGGGAGGAGCTGTTCGCACTCCCCCGCCAGGCCGACTTCGCACTGATCGCCACGGGTGACCGGCACCACGTCGAGCCGACGCTGGCGGCGCTCGCCGCGGGCTACCACGTGTTGCTCGAGAAGCCGATGGCGCTGTCGGTCGATGACTGCGAGCGACTGGTCGAGGCGGCCGACGCGGCCAACCTCGTGCTCGCGGTGTGCCACGTCTACCGCTACTCGCACTTGTTCTCGAAGCTGCACGAGATCATCGAATCGGGCGCTCTCGGCGACGTGGTGACGATCCAGCAGTCGGAGAACGTGGCGTTCTGGCACTACGCGCACTCGTACGTCCGCGGGCTGACGCGGCGCAGCGAGGTGCCGTGGCTGTTGCAGAAGTCGTGCCACGACCTCGACGTGATCAGCTGGATGGCCGGCGCCGCGCCGTTGAAGGTCTCGTCGTTCATCCGCCCGACCGAGTTGACCGAGGCGAACGCGCCCGAGGGTGCGCCCGAGTTCTGCATCGAGGGGTGCCCGCACTCTGAGACCTGCCCGTACGACGCGGTCGCGATGTATCGCGATCTTGTGCCGGTGCTCGGTGACCTCGCGATGACTCGGCGACCGGTGGGGCTCGGTCCGCTCGCCGCGGTGACCAAGCGCGTGCGCCCCAAGCTGATGGAGTCGTCGGTCGACGCGGTGCGGTCGCGAGTCGAATGGTGGCGTTGGCCGGTCGCCGCGGTCACCGACGACCACACGCCCGAGGGGCTCGATCACGCGTTGCGCACGACGCGCTGGGGGCGTTGCGCCTACCGCGTCGACGACAACGACCAGCCCAGCAGCCAGACCGTGTTGATCAGCTACGCGAACGGCGTGAACGCGGCGTTCACGTTGCACAGCACGTCATACCGCTCGATGCGCCAGGTGCGCGTCGACGGCACCCGGGGCTCGGCGTTCGGCGAACTGCGCTCGCTCGACGGCTCGCTACACGTTGCCGACCACAAGTCGGGGAAGATCCGCAAGATCGACATCCCCACCGCGTACGACGGTCACGGCGGCGGCGAGCGGCGTCTGTTCCGCGACTTCCTCGACGCGATCGCGACGGGCCGCCAGCCCACGTCGTCTGGGAGAGCCAGCCTCGACAGCCATCGCATCGCCTTCGCTGCCATGCAGTCGGCGGCCGACGGCGTGGTCGTCAATCTGGCTTGACCGCCCGGCGGTCGGGGCTCGGGGCGCGACGTTCGGGGCTTGGCGCGGACGTGACATCGGCGCCGGCGGCGGAGAGTTTCTCGGCGAGGCGTTCGTATCCCCGATCGAGGTGGTGCGCGTCGCGGATGACGGTCGTGCCCTCGGCCGCGACAGCGGCGACGACGAGCGCCGCGCCGGCGCGGATGTCGAAGGCGCGCACCGGCGCGCCCGAGAGGTGCTCGACACCGCGGATCGCGAGATGGTGTGACTCTGCGCGGATGTCGGCGCCCATGCGGGCGAGCTCGCCGACGTACCGGAACCGGCCCTGGAACAGGTTCTCGGTCGCGAAGCTCGTGCCGTCGCAGGTGGCGAGCAGGGCGACGAGCATCGGCAGGTAGTCGGTCGCGATCCCGGGGTACGGCAGGGTCGCCACCGAGATCGCATTCGGTCGGCCCGATGCCATCGCCCACACGCCGTTCGCATCGGGTGAGATCCGCATCCCCGTCTCGCCCAGCTTGGCGATGAGTAGTTGCAGGTGGTCGGCGCGGGCGCCGCGCAACAGCAGCTCGCCGCCGGCTGCGCCGAGGATCATCAAGTAGGTCGCCGCTTCGACGCGATCGGGGATCACCGTGTGCTCGACGGGCTTCAGCTCGCGGACGCCCTGGATGATGATCGTCGAGCTGCCCGCACCGAGGATCTCGCCCCCCATGCGATTGACCATCGCCGCGAGGTCGGCGATCTCGGGCTCGCGTGCGGCGTTGTCGATGATCGTCTCGCCCTCGGCGAGCGCGGCGGCGAGCATCAGGTTCTCGGTCGCGCCGACGCTCGGATACTCGAGGGTGATTCGCGCACCCTTCAGAGTCTTCGCCCGACCGTGGATCGTCCCGTGGTCGAGTTCGAAGGTGGCGCCCAACGCCTCGAGGCCGCTGAGGTGCAGGTCGATCGGTCGCGCGCCGAAGTCGTCGCCCCCGGGCATCGCGACCCGTGCCTCACCGCAGCGCGCGAGCAGCGCGCCGAGCAGGAGGGTCGAGGCGCGCATGCGCTCGACCAGTTCGTAGGGCGCCTCGGGCAGGATCTCGTCGCTGCTGACGATCTCGAGGGTGTTCGGAGCGGTCCACCGCGCCTCGAGGCCGAGGGCGACCAGCACGTCGATCATCCAGTCGACGTCGGAGATCCGCGGCACCTGGTGCAGCACGTGCGTGCCCCGGGCGAGGACGGTCGCGGCCATCAACTTCAGCACCGAGTTCTTCGCCCCGGCGATCGCCACCTCGCCCGCGAGCGGGCCGGATTGGCGAACGATGAGGTCACTCATGGCGCCAGTATGATGCCCCGCCGAGCCCATGCCGATCATTCGAGCCACCCATTCGGCGTCGACCGGGTCGTCGGCCCGGTTGCTGGCCCCCCGTGACGACGCCCTCGTCGTCGAGTGCGAGCAGGGTCCCGGGCGATTCGAGGCTGTGGGCGGACCGTTCGCGCAATGGACGCGGACCGTCGACGAGTGCGACGACGGCACGTTGCGTGAGGTCATCACCTACCGCAGCGCGGTGCCGCACTGGGGACGGCTCGTCGACGTGCTCCTGCGACGCGTCGTGCGATCGGGTGTCGACGGCGGCGCGGCTCCGTGGTGGAGTCCGCCCGACCGCTTGAACGCGCACGAGGCGAACGTGCTCGGCTTGACGGCAACGCTCGCGCTGCTCGCAGGCTTCCTCGGCGGGCTGGTCACGCAGACGCTCACGTTCGTCGCGAAGGATCTCGGAGGCAACACGTGGACGCAGTCGGTGTCACTGTCGGTGATACGCATCGGCGCGCTGTTCACCCTGGGCGCGATGGCGATGGCCGATCGCGTGGGACGGCGTCCGCTGGTTCGCTGGTGTCTCTCCGGCGCGGCGATCGCCGCGACGATGACCGCCGTGTCGCCCGACATCTGGACGGTGACCGCGACACAGACCGTGTGCCGCGGGCTCGTCGCCGGCGCGGCACTGCTGCTGCCCGTCATCTGCGCGGAGGAGTTGCCCGCCGGCTCGCGCGCGTTCGCGACAGGTGTGCTCGCGCTGTCGGGAGGCCTCGGCGTCGGCATGGTGTTGTGGGTGCTTCCGGTCGTCGACGCGGCGCCGTGGGCATGGCGGCTGATCTACGTGCTCGCGCTACCGATCCTCGCCGTCGTCGGTCGTTGCATGCGCGCTTTGCCGGAGACGCGGCGTTTCGAACACGACGAGGCCGAGGTCGCGGCGCATCCCCAACACATGCGCGTCAACCGATTCGCTGTGCTCGCCGGCGCGGTGTTCCTCCTCAACGTGTTCGCCGGGCCCGTCGGTCAGTTGCAGAACGAGTACCTCCGTACGGCGCGGCACTTCAGCGGCACCGAGGTCGCCGCGTTCCTGCTGCTGACGAACACCTGGGGATTCATCGGCATCGTCGCCGGCAGTCAGCTGTCGGACCGTCGGTCGCGACGGCTCGCCGCGCGGATCGGTCTGGTCGGATACGCGGTGGGCAACGTCGCGATGTTCGCCGTCTCGGGTGCGGCGATGTGGGCGGCATCGGTGTTCGGATCGGTCGTCGGCGCCGCGTTGGTGCCGTCGTTCGGCGCGATGCTGCCCGAGCTGTTTCCCACCCTTCGTCGCGGCACGGCCAACGGAATGTTGAACATCGCCGGGGTGCTCGGCAGCGTCGCGGGCCTTCTCACGACGGGCGCGCTCGTCGACCACATCGGCTACGGACGCACGTTCGCGATCCTCGCGATCACACCACTGATCGTGGTGGGAATGGTGCGTTGGATCCCCGAGACGGCGGGCATCGAGCTGGAGGTCTTGAACCCCGACGAGGAGTAGGAGGCCGCCGATACGCTGGACGCGGTGAAGCCCCCGACTCTGCGTTCGATTCGGCGCGCCGCGACCGCGGTCGTCGCCGGAGCGTTGGTGGCGCTCGGAGCGAGCGGCTGTGCGAACGATCCGACACGTTCCGAGCCTGAGCGCATCCCCGCGGCGACGAGCAGCACGGCGACCACTGATCCGGCGGCTGCCCCCGCGCTGATCGCGACGGCGAAGCAGGGCGTCGCGCAGGTGGTCGTGCATTCGTCGCCCGGAGGCGCGGTCGAGCGTCTCGACATCGACGAGAATCGCACGGTCCGCGATGTCAGCATCGCGAGCCCGACCGAAGCCAAGGTGCGGGCTGTGTTCCTCGTCAAGCAGCGCGGAGTGAAAGCGACCGATCGTTCGGTGTGGCACGAGGTCTACCTGCCGGTGCGTCCGAACGGATCGACCGG
>JAYTFP010000154.1:0-17924 GCA_043734285.1 Acidimicrobiaceae bacterium | reverse complement strand
CAACACGCTGTTGCAGATCCTCGAAGAGGGTCGCCTGACCGACGCGCAGGGTCGCTCGGTCGACTTCCGCAACACCGTGCTGATCATGACGTCGAACCTGGGCACGGCCGACCTCCGCAAGTCCGCGGTCGGCTTCTCGAAGCGTGACGAAGCCGTCTCGTACGAGAAGATGAAGGCCAAGGTCAACGAGGCTCTGAAGGCGCACTTCCGGCCCGAGTTCCTCAACCGCATCGACGAGACGATCGTGTTCAGCGAGCTCTCCAAGCCCGAGGTCACCCAGATCGTCGACTTCATGGTCGCCCGCCTCGCCGTCCAGTTGGCCGGCCAGGGCATGGGCATCGAGGTCACCGAGGCGGCCAAGATCCACCTGGCCGACAAGGGCTACGACCCGACGATGGGTGCTCGACCGCTGCGTCGTGCGATCCAGCGCCTGGTCGAGGATCCGCTGTCCGAGAAGCTCCTCTGGAAAGAGTTCCGCGCCGGCCAGATCATCCGGGTCGACGTCGAGCCCGATCCCAATGCCGAAAAGCCCGGCGATCAGATCGTCGTGTTCGAGGGCGTCGACGGGTTCGTTCCCGCGCTCGCCGAGCCCGATCTGGCGACGACCGAGTTGGCTGCGACCGGAGCCGACCCGGCCGCCGAGTAGCCCATCCGATCGCGCTCGCGGCGTCGACACACATCGGACTGAGACACGGCACGACGTAGGATCCCTCGTCGTGCCGTGTCGCGTTCGCACCCTGTTCACCATCGTGACGGCCGTTGCGATCGCCTCGTGCTGCGGGTGCCAGGTCGACGCGCGCGTCACGGTCACCGCCGAGCGTTCTGGCTCGGGAACGGTCAATGTCCGCGCCGTCCTCGACCGCGAGGCAGCCGGTCAGTTGGGCGACACCGCGACCGCGTTCCGGTTCGACGACCTGCGTGCCGCCGGGTGGCAGATCGATGCGCCGGTCACGTCGCCGGGCGGTGTCTCGCTCAACGCGTCGAAGCGGTTCGAGTCGCCGAGTGAACTCCCCGGTGTGCTCGACGAGGTCGGCGGACGCGGCGGCGTCTTCCGTGGCTGGGCGTTGCACGTCGACGACGGCTTCGCGTCGACCAGTTACGCAATCAACGGGACCGTGCACCTGACGGGCGGACTCGAGCAGTTCAGCGATGCCGACGTCGCGACGGCGCTCGACGGGCTCCCGCTCGGCCGCACGCCCGAAGAGCTCGCCACTGCGCTCGGACCGAAGCGAGATCGCGTCAAACTCACGGTCGTCGCCGCGCTGCCGGGCTCGGTCGAGACCGAGAGCCTCTTCACGATCGGCGACGGCACGGCCAGCGACCGGGTCATCTCCGCGGACACCGAGTTCACCGATGGTGCGCCCGTGCGTTGGATGATTCTCGCGGGGGCTTGTCTGTTCGTTGCCGCCGCGCTCGTGGTGGTTCCGCGCCGGCGCCGGACGTGAGCGAGTTCACGGGCACGCTGCACGCGTCACTGGGCCGACAGCCGCGACTCGTCGCCTGCGCGGCGGTGATCGGCTCGTTGGCGGGACTGTCGTCGGGGGCGTTCCTGTGGGCGCTCGAGCGGGTGACGTCGGTGCGCGTCGACCATCCGATCCTCGTGTGGTTCCTGCCCGCAGCGGGCGTGGCCGTCGCGTTGGCGTACCACCGGTTCGGTGGTCGAGCGGCAGGTGGCGTTCGCCTCACGATGACCGAGATCGACGACCTCCGCGACGGCGTGCCGTTGCGGATGGCGCCGCTGGTGCTGGCCGGCACGATCGTCACGCACCTGTTCGGCGGATCGGCAGGACGCGAAGGCACCGCGTTGCAGATGTCGACCGCCCTGACCGACGGACTGGCACGCCGTGTCGGCCTGAAGTTGTTCGAGCGCCGGCTGCTCCTGGTCGTGGCCCTTGCGGCCGGCTTCGGATCGGTGTTCGGCGTGCCGTACGCCGGTGTGGTGTTCGCGATGGAGGTCGCGCCGTGCCGTCGCGTCGACCGCGCGACGGCGTTGCCCGGCGCGGTGGTCGCGTCGTTCCTGGGCGACCGCGTGGTCGGCTGGATCGGCGTGCACCACCATCACTACCCGCACCTCGCGCATGGCGGATTCGGAGATCTCGGGCGCGTCGCGATCGCCGGCGCCGCGTTCGGACTGTGTGCGCGGCTCTTCCTGAAGATCACCGAGCTGGTCAGGAAGTGGCTCGAGCGTTGGGTGAAGGTGGTGCCCCTGCGACCGCTCATCGGCGGCGCGGTCGTCGTCGCGGCGACGATCGCACTCGGCACGCACGACTACAACGGGCTGTCGTTGCCGCTGGTCGACCGGGCGTTCGGCCTCGGGGTGCTCTGGTACGCGTTCGGGTTGAAGCTGCTGCTGACCTCCGCGACGGTCGGCTCGGGTTATCAGGGGGGTGAGGTGACGCCCCTCTTCGTCGTCGGAGCGACGCTCGGCGCGTCCCTGGCGACGCTGCTCGGAGCACCACCAGCGCTGATGGCCGGGGTCGGGATGGTCGCGGTCTTCGGCTCGGCTGCCAACGCCTCGATCGCCTGCGTGGTGATGGGCGTCGAGCTCTTCGGATGGTCGCCGATCCTGCCGTTGATCGTCGGCTGCTTCACCGCGCGGTTGTGGTCGTCGCCGCGCCACCTGTACGAGACCGTGCCCCGGTCGCTGGTCGACCTGCCGTAACGATGGGCTCGGGCCCGCAAGCGACCCTCGCCGTGTCGCCTCGTCGCTGGCGGTTCCCTCGGCGACTTGTGTCATCGATCCGCATACCCCACGCTGTCGGTGGGCGTAGATAAGGTCTCGGTCATGTCGAACACACGTTCCCTTCGCCGAACCCAGTTCTCCTGTCTCGAATGCGGCACGACCGCTGCCAAATGGGTCGGTCGCTGTGATGGTTGCGGGGCGTGGAACACCATCGTCGAAGAGCCGGTGAGCAGCTCGCCGCTGGTCGCATCGGTCGCGCCGAGTCAGCGGGCGTCGGCCATCACCGCGGTGTCCGGCCTCGACGCCCATCCGGTACCGACGGGCTTCGCCGAGTTCGATCGCGTCATGGGGGGCGGGCTTGTGCCCGGCTCGGTCACGTTGATCGGTGGCGAGCCGGGCGTGGGCAAGTCGACGTTGCTGCTGCAACTGCTCGGCGGGCCGGCGCGCCGCGGCAGCACCGCGCTGTACATCTGCGCCGAAGAGTCCCCGCAACAGGTCCGCCGGCGGGCCGAGCGCGTCGACGCGCTCAGCGAGTCGTTGTTCCTGGCCGCTGAGACGTCGCTCGCCCACGTGCTCGGCCACATCGACGAGCTGTCGCCAGCGGTGGTCGTGGTCGACTCGATCCAGACGGTGTTCGACCCCGAGTTGACCTCGGCTCCCGGTTCGGTGGCCCAGGTGCGTCAGTGCGCACACCGACTGGTGACCATCGCGAAAGAGCGCGACATCGCGATCCTCCTCGTCGGACACGTGACGAAAGAGGGCGCGCTCGCGGGGCCGCGCGTGCTCGAACACGTCGTCGATACGGTGCTGTCGTTCGAAGGCGACCGGCATCACTCGCTGCGCCTGTTGCGCGCGTCGAAGCACCGCTTCGGTGCGACGCAAGAGGTGGGGTTGTTCGCGATGACCGAAGGAGGACTCGAGGCGGTCGCCGATCCGTCCGAGATGTTCCTCGCCGACCGACGTGTGGGCGTGGCCGGCTCGGTCATCGTCCCGACGATCGAGGGCAACCGACCGCTGCTCGTCGAGCTGCAGGCGCTCGTCGCCGACTCGAAGCTGACCAACCCGAGGCGATCGGTCACCGGCGTCGATCCCAGTCGCGTCGGTCTGATCCTCGCGGTCATCGAGCGCCGTCTCGACATCAAGGTGCTGGCGCTCGACGTTTACGCGATGGCGGTCGGGGGCGCTCGCGTCACCGAGCCGGGCGCCGACCTGGGGCTCGCGCTCGCGGTCGTGTCGTCGCTCCTCGATGTCGAGGTGCCGCCCGGCATCGTTGCCTGTGGCGAGGTCGGACTGGGTGGCGAACTCCGCTCTGTCGGTGGCATCGAACGCCGACTGTCCGAGGCGGCGCGCATGGGTTTCTCGCACGCGCTCGTCCCGCACAGCACCCCCGATCTCGACGTCGAGATTGAGCTCGTGAGAGTGCCGACGCTCGCGATGGCGATCGGTGCGTGCAATCTCGTGTCGCGGTCAGAGACGGCCGCCGAGATGGCCGGGTCATCACTAGAGTGAGTCGATGGCAGCGCGGCGCAGCAAGGCTCTCCTCGAAGCGTTGAGCATCGTGGCTCCCGGGCAGCCGCTTCGCGAAGGTCTCGACCGCATCCTGAAGGCATCGATGGGCGCGCTCATCGTTGTCGGCGATGGTCCCGAGGTGCTCAACATCTGCTCGGGCGGGTTCCTCCTCGATGCGGCGTTCACCCCGCAGCGACTCTCCGAACTGGCCAAGACCGACGGTGCGATCATCCTCGCTGCCGACGCCAGTCGCATCGCCCGGGCCAACGTGCACCTGGTGCCGAACCCGAACACGCCCACCACCGAGACCGGCACCCGGCACCGCACCGCCGAGCGGGTGGCGCGGTCGATCGGCGTCCCGGTGATCTCGGTGTCCGAAGACATGGCCGTGCTCACCGTCTACATGTCCGACGCGAAGCACCAGCTCGAGCCGATCCCGTCGGTGCTGAACCGCTGCAACCAGGCCCTGCAGACACTCGAGCGCTACAAGCAACGGCTCAACGAGGTCGCGACCAACCTGGCGACGCTCGAGGTCGAAGATCTCGTCTCGGCGCGCGACGTCGTCACGCTGCTGCAGCGCACCGAGATCGTCATGCGCATCGCGGAGGAGATCGAGCGGTACCTCGTCGAGCTCGGCTCCGACGGTCGCCTGATCCGCCTGCAACTCCGCGAGTTGATGGCCGGTGTCGAAGACGACCGCCGCATGGTGGTGCTCGACTACTTCCAGCCCGACGCATCGTGGAATCTCGAACAGGCGATGGCCACCCTCTCCGATCTCGAGACAGAAGAGTTGCTCGATCCCGAGTCGGTCGCCGACGCGCTCCACCTGTCGGGCGGCTCGAAAGACGTCGACGCCGGCCTGCAGCCACGCGGCTATCGCATGCTGTCGAAGATCCCGCGCCTGCCCGACGAGCTGCGCAATCGGATCGTCGATCAGTTCCAGACGCTCGACAAGTTGTTGCGGGCGAATGTCGACGATCTCGCCGCGGTCGACGGCGTCGGCGAGACGTGGGCGTTCTCGATCAAAGACGCGCTCGGCCACCTGGCCGAGTCGTCGATCCTCGACCGGTACACCTGAGAGAGCGTGCGCGTCACCCTCGCCACCGGGACACCGGCCGAGTTGGCGCTGCCCACGAGCGGCGTCGCGACCCGAGGCCTGGTGCTCTGGCCCGACATCATGGGGCTGCGTCCGTTGTTCGACGACCACTGCGAGCGACTGGCGAACGAGCTGGGGTGGGCCGTGTGCGCACCCGAGCCGTTCCCCGGGCTCGAGTCGATGCCCCTCGACGAGCGCCTGGCGTACGTCGGCAACTTCGATGACCAGGCGAAGCTGGCCGACGCGGTCGCGGCCGCCGACACCACCGGCGCGAACCCGGTCGGCGTGATCGGGTTCTGCATGGGTGGCATGTACGCACTGAAATGCGCCGCGTCCGACCGCTTCGATCGCGTTGTCGGCTTCTACGGGATGATCCGCATGCCCGAAGCGTGGGAAGGGCCGGGTCAGGGCGATGCACTCGACGCGGTGCGCCTCGCGCCGAGGGGCAAGGCCATGGCGATCATCGGCACGGCCGATCAGTGGACGCCGGCATCCGAGGTCGACGATCTCGAGGCCGTCGGTGCGATGATCATCCGCTACGAGGGCGCCGACCACGGGTTCGTGCACGCCCCCGATCGCGACTCGCACCGCCCCGTCGATGCGGCCGATGCCTGGTCGAAGGCGATCGCCTTCCTCGCTACATAGCGCGGATCTCGAGCTCGCGTCGCTTGATGATCGTGTAGGTGCGGTCGGCCTGATCGATCCAGCCGAGGCGCACGAAGCTCGAGAGTGCCTTGTTGACGCGCTCGCGTGAGGCGCCCACGAGGCCGGCCAGCTCTTCCTGCGTGATCGGGATCTCGAACTCGTCGCGTTCGCCGGCGAGCTCGAGGAGATGCTTGGCGGTGCGTCCGGTGACGTCGAGGAAGAACGAGTCGGCGAGCGCGCCGTCCATCGCCCGGAGGCGTCGGGTGAGGAGTTGCACGACCTGCCAGAGCAGCTCGGGATGGCGTTCCCACAGCGCCCGCAGCGGTTGGTACGGCATCTCGACGACCTGCGACGGCTCGAGCGCACGGGCTTCAGCCGAGCGGCCCTGCTCGTCGAAGAGGCTCATCTCGCCGAAGAGGTCACCGCGCTCCATGAGGGCGACCATCGACTCGCGGCCGTCGAACGACTTGTTGCTGATGGCGATGCGGCCCGTCTCGACCACGTAGAGGGAGTCAGCAGGCGCCCCCTCCTCGAAGATCACGTCGCCACGGACCAGATCGAGGACCGAGGACTGCCCGACGAGTTCTCCGACCACTTCGTCGTCGAGTTGCTCGAACAGCTCGATCGAGCGCAGCAGGTCGACGTCGATCACGGCGTTCAATGTAGTGCCGCCGGTCACACCGTCGAGCCGAAACGCCCCAGCACGTAACCTGACGTCCCATGCACGAGCCCGTCTGGACCATCGTCGTCGCCGCGGGCGCCGGGCAGCGGTTCGGGGGCGCGAAGCAGTTCGCGACGGTGGGCGGCCGAACCGTCGTCGAATACTCGATCGCCGCAGCGCGAACCGTGTCGAGCGGCGTCGTCGTCGTCGTGCCGCCGGGTTACTCCGAACCGGTCGAGGGTGCCGACGCCGCGGTCGTCGGCGGTCTGACTCGCTCCGCGTCGGTGCGAGCGGGCCTTGCCGCCGTGCCGGACGATGCGGCCATCGTGCTCGTTCACGACGCGGCGCGACCCGCCGCCGATGCGGCGCTGTTCGCGCGGGTCGTCGCGGCCGTCGAAGCCGGCGCCGACGCGGCCGTACCGGTGGTCGGTGTGGTCGACACGCTCCGCTCGATACGCGGGGGTGTTGTCGACCGCGACGCGGTGCGAGCCGTGCAGACGCCGCAGGGCTTTCGAGCCAGGGCATTGCGCGCCGCCCACGCAGGTGGCGGCGAGGCGACCGATGACGCGGCGCTCGTGGAGAGCGATGGCGGCTTGGTGGTACTCGTCGACGGCGACCGTGCGAACCTCAAGGTGACCGAACCCGATGACCTGGTCGCGATCGAGCGAGTGCTCGCCGGTGACTCCGGCCCCGCGAGCGTGGGTCTGCGGATCGGCAACGGATTCGATATCCACCGCTTCAGCGACGACCCGACGCGACCGCTCGTGCTCGGCGGCGTGCAAGTGCCGGGCGAGGTGGGACTCGTCGGACACAGCGACGCCGATGTGATCGCTCACGCCTGCGCCGAGGCCTTGCTCGGGGCGACGGGGCTCGGCGACCTCGGGACGCACTACGCCGACAACGACCCACGCTGGGCAGGCGCCGACAGCATGGCCTTGCTCGCCGACGTGGTGCGCATGATCGCCGCCGACGGCTGGATGCCGGTCAACATCGACTGCTCGGTGATCGCCGAGCGACCGAAGCTCGCACCGCATCGCGACGAGATGCAGCGACGGCTCAGTGCGGTCGTCGGCGCACCGGTGACGGTCAAAGGCCGTCGCGCCGAAGGAATCGGAGGCCTCGGCCGCAGCGAAGGCATTGCTTGTCTTGCCGCGGCGCTGGTCCAGACAGCGAGGACCACCACATGAGTGCGAAGCGAGCCCCCGGCGGCGGGCGAGGCCCGAAGCCCTCGAAGCGCGGCGGCCCCCCGGCAAAGCGCGGTGGACCCTCGGCAAAGCGCAGCAGTGGCCCAGCGGCTCAACGCAGCGGTGCGCCGTCGGCACAGCGCAGCGGACCCTCGGCCAAACGCGGCGCTCCGTCAGCCAAACGCGATGCGCCGATGGCAACGCGCGGCGGTCCTCCGTCGAGGGGCCCCAAGGCAGCCGTGCTCGCCGGTCCACCGAAGGGCGCACCGCCGTCGCGAGGCGTGAAGCGACCGGGTCGACCGTCAGCGCGCCCAGCGCCGCGTATGGCGAAGCCCGACCGCGGACTCGGCGGCACGCAGGTCGAGGGTCGCCACTCGGTGTTCGAGTTGCTCGTGGCCGGCCAGCGCCGCGTCACCGAGGTGCTCATCGCCGGCGAGATGGACCACGCCGACATCGTCGATGACATCGTCCAACTGGCACACGATCTCAAGGTCCCTGTCCGCGAGGTGTCGCGCAAGCGACTCGACGTCGAGAGCCGCACCGAGGCGTCGCAGGGTGTCATGGCCTACGCGGCCGAGCTGCCGGATCACGAACTCGAGGATCTCGCCGCACCGCCCGATCCGAACGCGCCCGCGCCGTTCCTGTTGGCCGTCGACGGCGTCACCGATCCGGGCAACCTCGGTGCCCTCATCCGAACGGCGGAGTGTGCCGGGGTCACCGGTCTGCTGTTGCCGCGTCACCGCGCCGTCCACATCTCGCCGACGGTCACGAAGGCGGCCGCAGGCGCGATCGAACACGTGGCGATGTCGCTCGTCGGCGGTCTACCGACGGCGATCGAACGGCTGAAGGAGTTGGGTGTCTGGGTCATCGGCCTCGACGCCGGGGGCGAGCAGTCGTTGCACGAGATGACCCTGGGCGCGGAGCCTGTCTGCCTCGTGCTGGGCGCCGAGGGGTCGGGATTGTCTCGACTGGTTCGGCAGCGTTGCGATGTGACGGTGTCGATTCCGCTGCGTGGCCGACTGTCGTCGCTCAACGTCGCGACCGCGGGCGCGCTCGGCTGCTACGAGATCGTTCGACGCCGACCGGTACCCTGAGCGCCGTGAGGTACTTGGGGAGACGGCGTGTGGTGGGCGCGGTCGCGATCGCGGCCGGGCTGCTGTTGGTGTCGTCGTGCAGCCGCGACTACCGGTCGTCGTACGGACCGCTGAACCTCGACACGACGCCGGTGCCCGCCGTCGCCGGCGTGCCGGGTACGCCGGTGCGCCACGACGGTATGGAGTTCGACCTGTTGTCGATCCGACCGTTCGACCAGTCGCCCGAGGCAGTGCCACGTCTCGCGCTGGTCATCCGCAGCGACAATTACGGACGGCAATGGATCCGCAATCCCGAGGTGACGTTGCGCTGCGACGAGAGCAGCGACCCCGGCGACTGGTTCCAGGGGTCGACGTGGGAGAGCAAGGGCCTGGTGCCGACCGGCGAGGTCCGCGAGGGGCGACTGCTGATCGGCTTCCCCCGCAAGCACGATGCCCCCGAATACAACGTGGCGTCGTGCACCAACGCACGCGTCGTCGCCACGATGGCGGGCGTCGACGTGCCGCAGGTCGTGAACTACCCGGTCGACGACATCACGATCCGCGAGGCGATCCGCCAGCCGCGTGGTCACGAACTGCCGTTGCCACCGTCGGCTCCCTGACCGTCGTCAGATGACCGAGTCTCCGGGGATGCGCTCCCGCGGATGCCATCGCATCGACGCGACCCAGAGCGCGACGGCGATCGACGCGGGGACGAGGATCAGCAGCCGCTGGCCCATGACGCGGTGCGCACACGACGATGAGTAGACCTCTTGGCGGAAGTCGTCGTCGACGCGGTTGCCGGTCTCGATCGCGCCCTTGTTCGGGTCGCTCGTGATGAAGGCGGTCCCGCAATCGCGATCCTTGAAGCGGACGTCCTTCGTGGCGAGGTACGCGGCAGGCAGCATCACGAGGACGGCCAGGGTCAGCAACACGACCCGGTGACGTTGCATCCGGACGACTGTACAGCGGGACCCGCAGAAGGGGCGCTGGTCATGACTTGACCAGCGCGAGGATCGGGAAGACAGTCATCGCGATCCCGGCGATCGACGTCGCGACGAGAGAGACGCGGCCAGAGCGGAACCGCCCCAACACGTCGCTCGACCGCGCCAGCAGGATGATCAACACGATGAGTGGCGGGGCCGTCAGGCCGTTGAACACCGCGGACAGGTAGAGGGCTCGGATCGGGTTCACCCCGAATCCGACGAGCGCGAGTCCGATGGCCATCGACGCGAGGATCACCCCGTAGAAGCCGGGCGCATCACGCAGGCGACGACTGAGACCCTCGTGCCACTCGAACGCCTCCGCGACCGCATACGCAGTCGACCCCGCGAGGACCGGCACCGCGAGCATGCCGAGACCGAGGATGCCGGCGGCGAAGAGGACCTTCGCGAAGCTGCCGGCCAGGGGCTCCAGGGCCTTGGCTGCCTGCTCGGCCGATCCGATGTTCACCGCGCCCGAGGCGCCGAGCGTCACCGCCGCCGTGCACATGATGGCGAACATCGCCGCGACGCCCGACAGCATGCCGGTCCACACATCCACTCGCATTGCGGTGATGTGCGGATTGTCGACCGGAGTTGCTGGGTGATCGTCGCGCTCCTCGACTTCCTCCGAGGCCTGCCAGAAGAACAGGTACGGCGAGATCGTCGTGCCGGCGATCGCAGTCAGTGCGACCATGTTGGTGGCGTCGAAGTGGAATCTCGGGACGAATGTGCGGGCGACGACATCGGCCCAGTCCACGTGGACGACAGCGAGCACCAGTGCGTAGGCGACGAGCGACAACGCGAACCATCGCAGCACTCGGGAGTACTGGTGGTAGGGGACGGCGACTTCGGCCACGCCCATCGCGACCGCGAACACGACGACGCCCACACTCGTCGGCACGGGGACGAGCAGGCGCAGCGCCGCGCCCATCGACGCGAGGTCTGCGGCGATGTTGAGGGTGTTCGCCGACGCGACCAGCAGCACCGCGCCCACCAGCACCCATCGGGGGAATCGCTCGCGGATGAGGGTGCCGAGTCCCTTGCCGGTCACCAGTCCGAGACGGGCCGTCGACTCCTGCACCCCGATCGCCAGCGGGAGCAGGAACGGCGCCATCCACAAGAGCGAAAGTCCCTGTGCCGCGCCGACCTGCGAGTAGGTCCCGATCCCCGACGGGTCGTCGTCGGCGGCCCCCGTCACGATGCCCGGCCCGAGGCGCTTGAAGTAGCCGTGCCCGCGGATCGTCCGTCGTCGCGGGTGGTGTGACGACGTCACGTCAGCGTCGGGCATCGCGCATTCTGGCAGTCGCCAGCAGGGCTGGACGGACACCGCAGCGCTGGCGGGACCCGTCGCACCGGTACGATCGTCACTCGGGGAGTTCTCCGCCACGAACTCTGCCAATCCCGCCCGGATGGGATTGGCAGACAACCTCGGTGGGCCAACGCTGACGGCGGTCTCGTCCGGCGGTCGTGCGGGGCGCGAAACGCCGAACCCCCGAAACCGCAACGCGGGAGTGTCGGTGGTCGTTCGTACGATCCCGAGGATGGATGACTTCCGAATCTCCGGCCGCTTTCACGACGCGCTCTTGGCCGACCTTGTCGTCGAGGAACCCGACTTGGGCTGGCTCAAAGAGCCGATCCGCGAACCATACGAAGTCGTGCGACACCTTGCGCGCCAACTCGGCTTGCGTGACTCCTCGGATGTGGCGGGACTGGACGCCACGCTCCTATTCATCGCACAGGAGTTGGAGGCCCTCCTCAGGGGTTCCTGGCCGCCATCGCACGACCTCCAAACATGCAGGTCCCTTGTGCACGAGGCGGTGAAGCACCTCCATCCCAGCGAGGTCTACGCCACGCTGAACGCAGGCCCAGCCGAGTGGCGGAAGAATGCGCTCCGACCCGACTCCACAGTCCAATCTCTCCGAACCCAGCTACCACCGATCCTCGAAAGGGCGATGACAACCGCTGTTTCTCGCATGATCGGCCGATGGGTGACCTGGGATGTTCCAGCCTTGCACCGGCGAAACGGGACGGCCGTGGATCGCGTAGTGATCGACGTTCGAACCGGCCAGACCTCGCGAACGCCGTATCAGCGTGCAACCGGGCGCGACCGCCAGGATCGGCTGGACGCCCCTTACGTTCCACCCGGTCGCACGTGAGCAAGCGCGACGTTCGGGCGTACGCCCGAACCGAAACGCGCCGCACTCTCAGAATGGAGCTACGACCACGAGTCGTGGCGGGCGATTGTCCGTCGCGGTCCAGCGTCGATCGGGGCCGGTGGTTGGGTCGGGCGTGGAGGCTTCGGGTGGCCGGTACTGCCCCGCGTCCGGTCGATGAGCGCCGCGATTAGAAGCCCGACGACGACCCCAATTCCCAGGGCCGAGACGATCGGCGTGGAGTCATGGTTCGCCGCGTGGTGCACGGGCGTCTCCGCTCTCACGGTCACGACACTGGTTACGGTGATCGTCGGGGGGGGGCGGCAGCGTCTCTCCGGGTTTGAGGATCGTCCAGTAGTAGCCACACATTCCGCCCTTGAACGCGGCGGAGCCGACCTCCTCCCGGACAATGCTTGGCGGCTGTCCCGGAGCGAGCACGCCGTAGCCAACGATCGAAGGTGGCGGGGTGCAGTGTTGCGAGTCGAATGGCTGGCTGGTCGGAGCTTGGTTGCGCACCCGGTGAGTCAAGCAGGAGGCAGCACCCGTGGATTGACTGCGAGCGGTCATCGGCGCGTTCGAGTCACGCCGGGCTGCTAAATGACAATGCCGTGAGCACAGCGTCGGCGCGCTCACTGTCGGGGGTCATCTCTACGCTCGTTCGGGACGGTCAATGGCGGCCGTCGCTAACCCGGAGGTGAGCAAAGTGGCAGAGTTCGTGTTCAACAAGGACGCCATCGAGAAGATCGGCAAAGAGGCCGTCAACAAAGTCCGTCCGGCGATGCAGTCTGAGATCGACAAGCTCGGTCGGTCTCACAAGGGCAAGCCCGAGGACCAGATCAAGCGGGAGTTGAAGTCGCGATTCCCAGGGATGAACGACACCGCCTTGAAGGATTCGGCATCGGCGATTGCTGACGGCAAGCCGGTCAAGTTCACGTAGCCTCACGAACCTGTCTTGCGCGGCCCCGGCCCGAACTGCTCGATGCGTACGACGTTGTCGTCCTCACCCCCGACGACCTCGCGAACAGTCAGCAGGCGGTAGGTCCGCAGCATTTTTCCGACTTCCTCGTCGGATGCATCGAAGGTGCACACGATTGCCGAAAGCATCTCGCGTCGGCTCGTCCGCTCACCGGCCGCCTTTGCTCGCCTCACAAGCCTTTCAAGCCGGTCGTTGACGGGCAGCGGCCACTGCACGCCGCAGTTTCGGTTCGGCGCGTGGTCGGCGATGCCGCCGGGGTCGAGCGAGATCGGTTCTCTCTCAGTCAACTAATAAACCTAGGTTAGAAGATTGTATGTCATATGATTGTTTCGATGATGCTAGTCCCCGCGGCAGTCGGTGTTCCCCTGAGGCATGATCCTGTGGTGGCTGCTGCTCTAGGTGCACTCCCGGTCGTTCACGATCCGATGTGGCCGATCGCGGCGGCGAGCATCGGTGAAATCGTGACGGCGGCGCTCGCTGATCCAACCGCCCTGATCGACGCCACCAACAGGCTGGCGGACGTGGCACGCGCAAACGGGTGCGACACAATCAAGGGCGCGTCGCCGATCGGTGACAGCCTCGCGGGGGCTGTTGCGTCCGTGCACACCATCCGGCTCTACGACGCAACCACACCAGCGACACGCGTGCTGGTTGTCGACGGAGTGCTCGCGACGGGGGCCGCGTTGAGCCTCGCCCTCGAAGAACTCAAGGCATCTGGTCATACGAACACCACGCTCGCGGTTCTGGTCGACCTCGGAGCGACCGGCGCGGCCGCCGCGGGCCAGCCGGTCACCGAGGCTTAGTTCACGCCAGGGTCGCCGCTGCGCGGGCTGCTGCACCTGCTTGTTTGTAGCTGGCCCCAAACTCGGTGGCTGCGGCTGCCTCTGCGGTCGCCTTGTCTGACCCGCAGAGCGCGCCGATCTTGTTGCCGTGCATTTCCTCGGTCTTGATGCAGCGTTTGCGGAATGCCGCCAGGACAACACCGTCGGCGGTGAAATCGACTTTCAAGTGCTCGATCTTGACCCCTCCTGCTGAGTGATCGCGATCGCGAAGTACGGCCGCTCGGATGTCGAGACCTTCCAAGCGGTGGGGAAGAGCGTCGGCCAGGTTCATCATTTGCTGTGGAAGCTCTTCCTGCTGATCGCATGTGTGGGTGAACTTGTCGTGCTCGACCCACCCGGCAAGTTCATGGCGAAGGACCACGAAGCGCACGACGGCGCGACCGGCACTGCATTGCGTGTGAATCCCCACGACGTGCATGACCTCAACTTAACCTTCGATGGTGCCGCCGATCTTTGCTCGCCGTTACGACATAGACGTTCCTTTGGGCACCGGCGCCAACGGCGTCGTATGGAAGGCACACGACAACAACCTGAACCGCGATGTTGCTATCAAGTTCTTCGGCCCCGGCACCGTTCCGGGTCTCGTGTTCCGCGAGGCACAACTGCACGTCACTCTCGCCGGTTCACACGTGCTACCCGTCTACGACGCGACCGTCTACAACGACGTTCCCTTCATCGTCTCCGCCGTCGCTCCGCACGGTTCCGCGATGGACAGAGCGTTTGGTACGCCTGGCGTCCGGGTGGACACGGCGATCAGGTGGACACGGCACCTGTTGACCGGTCTCGATGCTTGCCACAAGAACGACCTGCTTCACCGTGATGTCAAGCCGGGCAACCTATTCCTCATGAGCGACGACACGGCCGCCCTCGGGGATTTCGGCCTCCTGGACCGGATGACCGGGGGCGTCGCCCCCGACCTGGGCACGCCCGCGTTCAAGCCCCCCGAGGTGCTCACTAGCGGCGTAATGAACGTACAGAGCGACGTGTACGCATCCGGCCTCACAATGTGGATGCTGCTCACCGGCGCGCACCCCTTCATCGCACCGAGCACGGACGCGGCGGACTTCCCGGCGCTCATTGCCAGAGGCGTCCCGAGGCTGCGTGATGTTGCCCCGCATGTTCCATCGCAAGTCGCCACCGTCGTCGAGACCGCCTGTGCTGTCGGCCCCGCAGACCGCTACGCCACCGCTGCGGCAATGGACCACGCTCTCGGCAATCTCCCGAAGTTCGCTCGCCTGTGGCAGGAAAAGCCACCGCTTGCCGGTGAGCACCGACGATTCGAGTCAACGGCGAAGGTGTCCGAGAGCCACGGGTTCACCGTGGTCGTCAGCGCGAATGGCACGACCTATGACATGGAAACCCGCAAGAGCGGAGGCTCCTTGATGCGGTCGAAGAGTCATTGCATCAACTCAGTGGCCCCGAAGCAGCTACCTGTCAGGCTGAGGGCGATCTTCAACGACCTGGCCTGACACGACCGTTCTACGCGCGGGGCCGCGACGCTCTCGCCTACGGTCAACATCGTGCAGGCTCCATCCGGGATTTCCGAACTCGTTGAGCGGTTCGCCCGCGGTCGTCACGATACGACAGCGCTTGCACCGAGCGTCATGGGCCGTGGCTTTCACACACCTAGTTCAGGCGGCGAGCACGCGGATTCGGCGAGCGTTTCACTCCCTCGAACCCGCAGCCGGTAAGCGCCGCGTTCCAGCTCCCGAAGACACGGACAACCTCGTACATCGAGTACCTCTCGTCCTGCTCAGCCCATGCCTCGTAGCGTGCGGCCGAGGGATGGACCTTCTCGCGGACGCAGCCATCGACGAAGGCCACGACGCCCTCCCGCACGTCTGCTCGCTCTGGAATCGCCCGTGCCACCCCGACCGATGAATGCACTCGTGGTCCGAGATCGGCTTCATCGAGCGTCATCGCACCCGAGTCGAGGATTCGCGCGTTCGACGAGACGCACCGCATCGAGGACGCGGCCCGCGTGCTCGGTTGCCGGAGCTTGGATACGGCGGCGCGACATATCGGGTGGGACTGGGCGGAGCACCCGGAGTGAAGCGCCGACCTGAAACGGGGCCACTGCCGACCCGTCAGTTGGTCCGCGCACTCCTGTACGACAGCTTCATCTGGGATGCCGCTGATCGCGTCGAAAGGCAGTTCCCGCGCGATGAGGCCATCGGCGGCCGACCGCGGGATTACCCCCTCGTGATGGCGCTGGTGTGGGCGGGGCTGGTTGCAATCTTCGGTTCGTCGCGGAAGGTCGAACGAGAACTGGCGTGTGACGAAAGCGGCTGGTGGGACCTCGTCCGTGACGCGGCCGGCGACATGCGTCCCGGGCTGGAGATCCCGGAGGCACCGATGCGCCGCTACCACTACGAATGGTTGCGCGAGAAGCACCTCACCCACGACGGCGCGCTGTTCGAGATCTGCGAGCAGTTTCGTGAACATGCCGCGGCACAGGCCGTGATGATCGGCCTGTGCGACTCGGCCGGCGGCGGGTCACTGACCCACCCGTCCCTCGAACGGGTTGTGGCGGGCGATGGCAAAGTCATCACCCCCTTGTTCAAGACCCATCCCGACCACCCCCCCAAGCTGAACAAGAGGACCGGCGAGATCCGCAGGAAGCGGGTTGATCCGAGCGCCGACAACTACACGACCGGCGGAGGCACCCCTGTGTTCGGGACCCGGTTCGTCTTCATCTCGACCCGAGGGAAGGGCCAGAACCGCCGAATCATTCTCGACGTTGCCCATGCACCCACCGAAGGCGGAGAGGCGAAGTGGGCGCTCGAAGGTATGCACCGGGTCCTCCCGGGGCTGCCGGGCGTCCAGCTCGTCGTGTACGACGGAGCCTTTCGAGGTAAGCACCTCCGTGAGTTGATGAAGATCGACGGCGTCATTGCGATCTCCCGAGTCAGCAAAGGAAAGGATCGCTACCTCGGCCTTGCCGACGTACGGCGACCCGACGGGCGCATCGAGAAGGTCGAGGTCCAACTCCTGAACGGGTCGCCGCACCTCCGGAGGATCACCGTCGACGGCTCGATCATCCCGACCCCCCTCCGTCGCGTGAAGACTCGTCGCAATAGGAACCTCGACGGGTGGCGCTGGTACAACGACTACCGCGTGCCCGAGGAACTCGGCGGAGGTACCTGTCGCCTGCGGCTCGACCAGAGCACAGACGACAAGGGCGTCGATTTCAACCGCGAGGAGAACTTGCGAGTTATCGCACCCGATGACCCCGACCATGCCGCCCTCTACGGCCTCCGCGCCGACACCGAATCAGGCAACAAGCAGGTCGACGACTCCTTTCTCCGCGAGCGGGCGCACACCGTCGGATGGCGACGCCAGCAACTGGACATGATCATGTACTCCGCGAGGCGCAACGCCGAGGCCGTCCAGCTGCACCGCCGCGTCGAACAGGTCGAGCCGCCCGACCGATTAGCCGCCTGAGCCGACCAACCCGAACGGTACGGTCACGGCGGCTTCGCCGCGCCTGAGCAGGAATCGCCGCCATTGTTCGGCCTCGACGAGCGCCAACCGGGCCCGAATCGGCGATCCACCACGGCTACCATCAGCCTCGGCGCACTCCGGCAACCAGTTCTCTGCCGCGTTGTCTGCCGATCCCGCCCGGATAGCTCAGTTGGCCAGAGCAGCTGTCTTGTAAACAGCAGGTCCTCGGTTCGAATCCGAGTTCGGGCTCTTGGTCAGACCTGACCATCCCTTTAATTCTCGGGGTTTTGGCCAAGTGGTCAGACTCACGTCCAGACGGTCCCGTCACCCTGTCCCACGGAATCTCACCGACGTCTCACCAATTCGTGAGACACGGAGGACACGTGAAGGGCAGCAAGCGAAAAGGGCGTCGACCAGGGACGTGGGAGCTGCGGGTCGATGCCGGGCCCGATCCGTTGACGCGCAAGCGTCAACAGAAGTCGGAGATCTTCGTCGGAACATCGCGCCAGGCTGACGAAGCGCTCGCCGCGCTGGTCACCGAGGCGAGCCGAGGACACGTCGCGGTCGGGACCCGCACCGTCGCCGATGCGATGCAGGTGGGTCTGCGCCAAGCCGAGCTCGAGGGGCTCGAGCCGACCACGCTGCGCGGGTACCGCACATCGGCCGACAACCATGTGT
>JAYTFP010000153.1:0-9335 GCA_043734285.1 Acidimicrobiaceae bacterium | reverse complement strand
GGTGGAACTGCTCGACGAAAACTTGACCCAGCGACAGGTTGCGCCGCATGTCCGACAGCAGGCCGAACGTCAGGATCAGCAGCGGGATCAGGCAGATGAACAGGTTGAAGGCCATCATGTTCGCCTTACGCATGCCGTCGATCTCGAAGAACCGCTTGACGGTCAGCGTCGGTATCGAGATCGCCCGATTCGCGATGATCCGCTCGCGCCACTTCGCCCGCTGCGGGGCCTCGACCGGGGGATCAGACGGCATCGGCACGGATCCTACGAGCGGACGTGTGACGCACGGCTCACCCTGCCTGTCTTGACAGATGCGTGAAAGGCGTTCAGTTTATGAACATGGCTCACGAATTGGACCCCGCTGTGCCGAACTCAGCGCCGCCGGGTCGCCGCGACCGCAACCGGATGGCCCGCACCCGCGCCTTTCTGAGCACGGCGCTCGACATCGTCGTGACCGAGGGCTTCGACGCCCTGACCATGCAGCGTCTCGCCAGCGAGTGCGATTCCGCCGTCGGTGCGGTGTACCGCTACTTCCCTTCGAAGGGAGCCCTCGTCGCTGAGGTGCAACGCGCGGCGATCGAGCGCCTGTCGTCGAGTTACGCGATCATCGCCGACCGGAGCACCCGCGCCTTCGCGGCGTCGTCGCTGTCGGCGGCCGAGCTCGCACTGACGGACCTCGTGGTCTTCGGACGGTTCTTCGTCGCGACCACCGAGACGTTTCCGCAGGAACTCCGGCTGCTGCAGATGTTGATGACCGAGATGCGCCCGGTCGTGCCGGTCGAAGAGGGCATGCGCGTGCTGCCCTCCGCGATGCGGCTCCTCGACCAGGCCAGGGCGTGCGTCGACCGGGCGACCGCCGTCGGGGTGATCGCCGCCGGTCCGACCACGTCGATGGAGAAGGTCATCGTCTGGGCCGCCGCGGTCGGCGGTGTGCTGCAGCTCTCGCACCTCGATGTCTACGACCTCGACCTCTTCGACGGCGACCGACTCGCCCGTCAGACCACGCTCGACCTGTTCGTCGCCTGGGGCGCTGACCGCACGCTGCTCGACGCATCCGTCGATCGGGTCGACCAACTCGCCGAGAGCGGCCCCCTCGCTCCGCCGTTGCCCCACGAGCAATACAGCGGCCTGTCGGCGAAGCCGACGAATCTCGAGCCACCGCGGGCTCGAGCTCTCGATGTCGATCCTCTGGAGGCCTGATGAGCACGATCTTCAGCATCACCGCGTGGGTGGTCGCCGGATGGGCGGGGTGGACCCTCGCCGAGTACGTGCTGCACCGCTGGACGATGCACGAAATGGCCGGTCGGGGCATCCTCAGTCGTGAGCACCTGCGCCATCACGCGGTGCCGAACCACATCGACTGGACGATCACGATCCTCAGCTGGATCGGCATCGCACTGGTGTCGGGCGCCGTGACGCTCGCCGGCTGGCTGATCGGTGGCGTCGCCGGCCTCGAGTTCGGCGCCGGATTCGCGATCGGCTACCTCTTCTACGAGATCCTCCACTGGCGGACGCACTGGAACGAGCCGGTCCGCCTCGGTCGGGCGTACGAACTGCGCATGCGCCATCACCACTTCCACCACCACTTCGGGCACCCGATGTCGAACCACGGCGTGACGCTGATGTTCTGGGACCGGGTGTTCGGGACGTTCGAGGCGGCCGGCCGCGTCAAAGTGCCGCGGCGTCTCGCCCCGGCGTGGCTGATGGACGACGACGGTGTGCTCCGCGACGAGTACGTGACGAACTACGTGCTCGTCGGACCGGCGCCGGGCGAGGGCGATGCCCGCCGCGAGATGCTGGCCCGGGCGCGGGTGATGGCGAATCTCGTGCCGACCGAATGAGCGCGCCGACCACGACCGCGACGACGACCGGAAATCATCGCCGGCTCGGTCGTTACCTGTACAGGTTCCTGCGCTACCCGAGCCCGTGGGTGATCGCCGCCTGGTTTTCCGCCGCGCTGGCGGTGCGCATCGTCATCGGTGGCTGGAGCTGGATCGACATCGTGGTCGTCGCCGCGATGGTCGTCGTCGAACCGTTCGTCGAATGGGTCATGCATGTGTTCGTGCTGCACTTCCGGCCCCGCGCGATCCGCGGTCGCCAGTTCGACCTGCACGTCGCGCGCGAACATCGTCGTCACCACAACGATCCCAAGGACGTCCCGCTCATCTTCATTCCGCACCGCACGGTGGCGCAGGCGATCGTCGGCATCACCGCCGCTGCCTGGCTCCTGTCCGAGACGCACGCGATCGCCGCCACGATCATCGCGTTCGCGGCGGTACAGCTCGGACTCTACGAGTGGACCCACTACCTGATCCACACCTCGTACCGACCGCGTCACCACCACTTCAAGTCGATCGCCAGAGCGCACCGGCTGCACCACTACCGCAACGAGCGGTACTGGATGGGCGTCACGTCGAACGCCGCCGACCGCGTCTTGCGGACGTTTCCCGAGCGCTCCGAGGTCGAGATGTCGCCCACGGCTCGTGACCTGATCGGCGAGCACCCGAGTCAGTAGGTCATCCGGGTACTTCTGGGTTCATCCGAACCAGTCGCATGGGCCATTTGCTTCAGGCGCGCCCCGGCGCTGCCGATACCCATGGCACGCCCGCTGGGGGCGCTTGGTGAAAGCTCGGGTTCAATGCGACAGCAGATCAGGCGCGCGATCGCGGTCGCGCTCGGTGTGGCGGTGGTCTCCACGGGGCTCGTGGCGCCCTTCGGCGAGGAGTTCGCGGCTGCGCAAACGTCGTTCACGTTCGTCGGCGGCGGCTACGGACACGGTGTCGGCATGAGTCAGTACGGGGCGCGCGGTCGCGCGGATGCCGGGCAGAGCGCTGCGCAGATCCTCGGCGCGTATTACCAGGGCACCGCGATCACCGGTGCGTCGCTCGCAGGGCCGAAGGTGAAGCTCGACGACGCGACGTCGGTCGAGGTGTCGGTCAACTCGGGCGCGATGTACGGCGTGCCGGCCGGCGGGTCGCAGTTCCTCTTCGCGCTGCCGGGTGACC
Source organism: Acidimicrobiaceae bacterium (assembly GCA_043734285.1). GTDB lineage: Bacteria > Actinomycetota > Acidimicrobiia > Acidimicrobiales > Microtrichaceae > JAYTFP01. The sequence continues at coordinate 6,330 of JAYTFP010000153.1, read as the reverse complement.
ATGTCGTGCTGCGTGTCAGCGGATCGTCGGTGACGGCACAGCAGGTGAGCCCGATCGTGGGCAGCCTCGTCACCGTGTCGACCGGCGCGTTCGCGATCCACTGGGACCAAGGCGCCGCGTTCAGCGTCTCGACCACGGGTCGTTCGTACCAGTGGGGCGAGTTCGGTCTCCAGCCGAAGGGTGGCTCGCTCCAACTCACGCTCGACTCGATGACGATGGAGCAGTACCTCTACGGGCTCGGAGAAGTGCCGTCGTCGTGGCCGACCGAGGCGCTGCGCGCGCAGGCGATCGCCGGACGGACCTATGCCGCCTACCGCCTCGCCCATCCGCAGAGCTCGGAGTTCGACCTGTACGCCTCGGTGCTCGATCAGGCGTTCGTCGGCTCGAGTCAGACGTCGGGTCCGACCGGCGCGAACTGGACGCACGCGGTCGACGACACCGCAGGTCAGGTGCTGACCTACAACGGCACGACGATCCAGGCGTTCTACTCGTCGAGCAACGGTGGGAGCAGCGAGAACAGTGAGTACGTCTGGGCGACCGCACTGCCGTACCTGCGGGCCGTCGACGATCCGTGGGACCAGGCAACGGGCAACGCCCGGTTCTCGTGGTCGCAGACCTATTCCGACACCGAGCTGCAGTCCTGGATCGCCGCGTCGGGCCGCGGCAACATCGGATCGGTCACGTCGGTCTCGCTCGGCGGGAACGTCGGCGCGTCGGGTCGGGTCGACAAGGCGACGGTGACGGTCACCGGAACGAGCGGGTCGGTGTCGATGACCGGCAACCAGTTCCGCTCGGTCGTCAACGCTTCGGCGTCGTCGAGCCGAGATCTGCTGAGCACCAAGTTCGGCCTGTCGGGCGCAGCGCCGCTCACCCCGTCGGCGACGCCGACGTCACCAGTCGGGCATTCCGATCTGGTGGCGGCGTTCGGCAAGACCTATGCGGTCGTCGTCGGCTGGGCCGGTGATGCCAACGCACCGAGCTCGCCGGTCACGATCCACGCCTACGTCGACGGCAGATTGGCCGGCGCGGCGACGGCGGATAGACATCGCACCGACCTCGAGGGCAACACGACGTTCGGACCGAACCACGGCTACGCGTTCCCCGTGAAGGCGTCGGCGACCGTCACCACCGTGTGCCTCTACGCGATCAACCTCGGCGATCCGTCGGCCAACACGCAACTGGGCTGCACCAAGATCGATCGCCGTCCGCCGCCGAAGCACAAGCGGAAGGCCAAGAAAGCCGCCAAGAAAGTCGTCACGAGGAAGGTGGCCGCGAAGCACTGAGCCGCGGGCGGATCAACCACCCGAGACCGGTGATTCGGCACCCGCGGAGATCGCGGCCACGCTGTCGGCGAGCTCGTACCAGTGATCGGGCAGGCTCACCTGGCGCGGCCCGTTCTGATGGCCGCGCTTGGCACGACGACCGGCGGGCAGCATCACCGCGTCACGGTCGAGCGGGGCGAGCAGTTCGGTGAGCTGCGTCTGGCTGTCGAGCTGGTTCAGCTGTCGACGGAGCTCATTGCCGACCGGGTAGCCCTTGAGGTACCAGCCGGTGTGCTTGCGGAAGTCGCGCACGCCGTGGGTTCGGGCGTAGTCGGGCTCGGATCCGCCGTCGATGTGCCACGTCACGAGCATGTCGAGGTGCTCGATCATCGTGTCGCACACCGCGCCGAGGGTCGGCGGGTCGATTGGGTCGCTCCCCTGGAACGCCCTGACGAGATCGCCGAAGAGCCAGGGCCGTCCGAGGCAACCGCGTCCCACGACCACTCCGTCGCACCCGGTGGCGCGCATCATGTCGAGGGCGTCGTCGGCCTCCCAGATGTCACCGTTGCCGAGCACGGGGATCGACGTCACCGCGGCCTTGAGCGTGCCGATGGCCGCCCACGCCGCGTCACCCGAGTAGAGCTGGAACGCGGTCCGTGCGTGGAGCGCGATCGCCGCGCATCCCTCGTCTTCGCAGATGCGACCCGTGTCGAGAAAGGTGAGGTGATCGTCGTCGACGCCCAGTCGGAACTTCGCGGTCACCGGCGTCGTGCCGGCGCCGCGAACCGCGGCACGCACGATCTCTGTCAGCAACGCACGCCGTACCGGCAGCGCGGCGCCGCCACCGTTGCGGGTCACTTTGGGCGCCGGGCAGCCGAAGTTGAGGTCGATGTGGTCGACGTGCGCGGTGTCGACCAGCCGTCGCACGGCTTCGCCCACGTGGTGCGCGTCGATGCCGTAGAGCTGGATGCTGCGCGGCGTCTCGTCGGCCGCGAACGAAGCGAGCCTCTGCGTCTTGGCGTTGCCCTCGACGAAGGCGCGCGCGGTGATCATCTCGCTGACGTACAGCCCCGCACCGAATCGGCGGCACAACGTGCGGAACGGCGCGTTGGTCACACCCGCCATCGGTGCGAGCACGACCGGGGGCCACACCTCGATCGGGCCGATGTGCAGCGGTTCGATCAGCGGATCGGTCACGGCTCGCGCCCGGCTCCCACGTCGGCCGCGTCGCGCCCGACGATCTCGCGGTACTTCTCGGGGTCGGTCGCGCCCTCGGTGATGATGAGGAGCACGACCGCGTCGTGGCCGAGCCGCATCGCTTCCCGGTCGACATCGGGATCGCGAGAGAGTGAGATCAACGCGGCGACGGTGGCCGCGCCGGTTTCACCCGCCACGATCCCCTCGTCTGCGAGCAGCCGCATCGCCTCTGCGGCGGCCTCGTCGTCGATCGCGACGCTCCAGTCGAACCCGTCGCGCATGATCGGCCAGGCGATCATCGAGACCGTGCCGCAGTTGAGGCCGGCCATGATCGAGTCGTGCGGTCCCGGTACGGTCACGGGTTCGCCCGCCTCGAGTGAGCGCAGCAGGCAGTTCGCGGCGATCGGTTCGACCGCGATGTGTGTCGGGCCGGCGGATGAGCCGTCGGGCCAGTGGTGCAGCGCGGCGACGGCCAGCGCTCCGACACCCACGGGCGTCAGCACGGCGGTCACTCCTGTCGCCGAATCCACACCGAGGAACGCGAGTTGCTCGTCGATCTCCGAATAGATCGTCGAGTAGCCCTCGGCGATGCGGGCGGGCACGTCGGTGTAGCCGGGCCACGACGTGTCGCTGATCACGAGACGGTCGTCGGAGGCGGTCGCCGACGCGGCGGCGACCGCCGCGACGTAGTCGCCGTCGACGACGGTGACCACCGCGCCTTCCGATTCGATCGCGTCGATGCGGGCGGTGACCGTGTCGGCGGGCACGAAGATGTGCGCATCCACGCCGAACCAGCGCGCGACCCACGCGACGCCTCGGCCGTGGTTGCCGTCGGTGGCCGTGACGAACGTCAGCGGACGGATCGCCTCGAACGCCTCGCGGAGGTCGTCGAGGGTCGACCAGTCGGGCTCGTGTCCGAGGCGTTCGGTGAGGGCGCAGTACGTCGCCCAGGACGCGCCCATGATCTTGAAGGCGGGTAGTCCGAACCGCTCGCGCTCGTGTTTCACGAGCACGCGCCCGACGCCGAGCCGCGCCGCGAGTTCCGGGAGGTCGATCAGGGGAGTGGGCTGGTATCCCTCGAGGCGTCGGTGCAGATCGCGCGGCGCGTCGCCTGGGCCCTCGGGCACGACGACTCGCCCCGACCGGGGATTTCGGAACACCTGCACCGGGTCAGGCTACGGGGTGGGCCCGGGGCGCTCAGCCGGCGTTGTCGTCAGTGTCGCTGCTCAACGTGGTGTCGAAGAGGTCGGTCTCGTATCTGGCCGCGTGGAGGCGCAGGAAGGCGCCGGCAGCGATCATCAGCCCGACGGGCAGCGCCGTCTCGAGGAGCACGCTCGCCGCTTGGAGCAGGACCAACGGCCACTGGATCGAGCCGTAGATGCCGCGGCCAGTGCTGCTGCGGCTCGTGTTCAACCAGATCGAGCCCGCGGCGCCGATGACGCCGACGACCGCTGTCGCCGCGGCGAGCCGGAACAGCACACGACTCGCGAGACGTGCGACGTTCGTCGATCGGATCGCCTCCTCGGCCGACTCGGCGTTCCAGTCGAAGGTCCGGTAGCGGGAATCGGGCTCGTCCATGCGGCACGGTACCGTGTCGTGGTGACGAGTGAGATCAGGCGGGCCCGCGGCGGCGCCAAGGCACTCGAGGCTCGGGCCAAGGCGCTCGCCTCCGCGGTGTTGTGCGCCCGTACCGAGGCGCGCCAGTTCCTGAACGCAGGCGGCGAGTCCGTCGCGCCGAACTCGAAGGCTGCAGTGTCGCTCGCCAAGTTCACGCGCCTGCCGGTCGACGTCGTGAATCGTCTCGCCGAGGCGGCAGCCTTGCCGCCATCCGAGCTCAAGCCCGCGTCGGCCCGTCCGGTGATCGACGTCGACGATCCGGCCGCGGCGGCCGATCTCGAGCTGCTCGCGTGGCGCTGGGCGCAGATCAGCGAGCACGTGTTGCCGCTCGTGCCGTGGCTCGAGGTCGCGGGCGTGCCCGAGGTCGCGGCGGTGCTGCTCGGCTGCAGCCCGAATCAAGCAGCCCGATTCTTCACGCACCGCTCCGACATCGCCCCGGCGGCGGACGAGCCGCTGTCGCGACCGTCGGAGTCGATCGCCTCGCGACGCACCGAGCGCGCCGGCAAGCGACCCCGCGCCGAGTGGCGCTTCGACGTGGCGACCGCCCCGGTTCGCTCGCAGCTGAAGGAGTCCGCGCAGTCCGACGACTCCGCCCGCCGGTTGTGCGAGGTCTCCTCGGCACTCGACCGCGTGCCCTGGATCGCCGCGGGAGTGATCGGCGACGCACGCCAGATCGCTCGTGTCGCCGGTCTCGACGAGGCCGAGCTCGCCCGTCTCCTTCGATAGGTCGTCGACCCGGGTCTTTGACACACTGGACGGTGTGAACGCCCCTGGATCGATCCCGGCCGCACCCGTCCAGATCGTCGAGGTGTCGGCCCGCGACGGATTGCAGTCCGACCCGACCCTGCTCTCGACTGTGGCCAAAGCCGAACTCATCACGCGCGCTGCCCGCGCCGGATTCCGCCGCATCGAAGCGGTGAGCTTCGTCAACCCGGCGCGGGTCCCGCAGATGGCCGACGCCGACGAGCTGATGGCGGCGTTGCTCGCCGACACCGAGACGCGCGGGCTCGGCGCGAGCTACATCGGACTCGTCCTGAACCGTCGGGGCCTCGATCGCGCGCTCGAGACGGGCGTCGACGAGATCAACGTCGTGGTCGTGTGCTCCAACACGTTCGCCGAGCGCAATCAGGGGCGCGACACACAGGGGTTGATCGACGCGGCGATCGAGATCTGCGCAGCGGCACACCGTGCGTCGCTGCCCGTATCGATCACGCTCGCCGCGAGCTTCGGATGCCCGTATGAAGGAGAGGTGCCGGTCGCTCGCCTCGCCGACGTGATCGGGCAGCTCGCTACGGCCGCGCCGTCGGAGATCGCGCTGGCCGACTCGATCGGCGTGGCTGCGCCCACCGACGTGACGATCCGGCTCGACGCGGCACGCACCGTGCTCGCCGCCGCCGACATCGACACCACCTTGCGCTGCCACTTCCACAACACGCGCAACACCGGACTCGCGAACGCGGTCGCGGCGGTGCAGGCAGGGGTGACGGTGCTCGATTCGTCACTCGGCGGGATCGGCGGCTGCCCCTTCTCGCCCAACGCGACCGGCAACATCCCGAGCGAGGATCTCGCGTACATGCTCGGACGGATGGGCCATGACACGGGCGTCGACCTGGGGCTGGCCATCGAGACGGTGCAGTGGCTCGAGACAGCGCTCGCACACGGCGTGCCCGGTTATCTCGCCAAGGCCGGCGTGTTCCCGGCCGAGGCCTCCGGGCGCCCCGTCGGTAGCCTGGGGACGTGACGACGGACCACGATCATGAGCTGCACGCGGCCCCGTCGAACCCGCACGCGGGCCAACGCGCCCGGCGCCTGTCGCTCGCGATCGTGCTCAACATGGGGATCGTGGTCGTGCAGGTCGTCGTGGGCTTCACGGCTCATTCGCTCGGTCTGCTCGCCGACGCGGGGCACAACCTGGCCGATGTCGCCGCGCTGGTGATGTCGTTGACCGCGATGCGCCTCTCGGTGCAGCGCCCCACCGCGCGTCGGTCGTTCGGATCGCACCGACTGACCATCCTCGCCAGCCAGGCGAACGCGATCCTGATGCTCGCCGTCACTCCCGTGATCGTCGTGGAAGCGATCTCGCGGCTCTCGACTCCGCAGGCGGTGCACGGCACGGCGGTGGCCGTCGTCGCGGCGATCGCGATGGTCGTCAACCTGGGCGCGGCCCGCCAACTGCACGCGCACGCCCACAGCGACCTCAACATGCGGTCCGCGGTGCTGCACCTCGTCGGCGACGGGCTGGCTTCGGCCGGTG
>JAYTFP010000152.1:0-11903 GCA_043734285.1 Acidimicrobiaceae bacterium | reverse complement strand
CCTTGTGGCCCATCAACGCGACCCCGAGCGGTGAGGTCGGCGAGACGACGTCGATGCCGTCGCGACGCTCTTCGATCGAGCCGATGAGGTACTGCTCCTCGTCGTCGTCGTCCTCGTAGACGACGGTGACGACGCAACCCTGGACGACGGAGTCGATGTCGCCCTCGTGATTGATGATCACGGCCAGCCGAATGAGCGCGGAGAGGTGTCCGATGCGGGCCTCGGTCTTTCCCTGCTCCTCCTTCGCAGCGTGGTAGTCGCCGTTCTCCGAGAGGTCGCCCATCTCACGCGCGACCTCGATCTTGCGGGCGATGGCGATGCGCCAGACGGTGGTCAACTCGTCGAGTTCGGCCTTCAGTCGGTCGTACGCGACCTGGGAGAGCTGATGCTCGTGGGCGGTCATGCGCGTGATCCTACGATCCCCGTCGATCAGGCGTGAGCGCCGTAGCGTTTCGGCCGCGTCGGGAAAAGTTCGGGCGTGTGTCAACCGAACGGGCGCTCTCGGACGTCGAGGGGACGTGAACCCGATGAGTGGTGCCCGTATGTGGTTGCTCCTGGGAGGCATCGGCGTCGCCGGTGTCGCCGTTGGTGGCGGTGTCGGCCTCAGCGGCGGCTTCACCTCTGACCCCGTCCCCGTTGTCGTGGGCCTGACCCGCGTGCCGATGTCGCAGTGCCCGGGAGGCGCGCCGACCGGCTGGTTCCATCGGGGCGACGGCGTGCTCGCGGTCGCACGCTCGAAGGACGACAAGTTTCTCGCCGTGCGTGATCCCCGCGATCTCGGCGGTCGAGTGTGGCTCGATGCCGGCGTCGTACGAGCGAAGGGATCCGTGAAAAACCTGCCCGTCGCAGACTGCGGTGACGTCGGGACCATCGGCGTCGGTGCGGGTCCGACCCCGTCGCAACCCACCGCGACCACCATCGACCCGTCGGCGACCACGACGAGCGTCGATGGTGCGACCACCACGTCGGTCGCCGGAGCGACGCCCACCACGGCCAATGCCGGGGGGCCCACGACGACTGCCAAGGCCGGATCGTCGGGCACCACCAAGCCGACGACCCCGTCGAGCACGACACCGGGAGCCACCACCACGTCGGTCGCTGGAGCGACGACGACTACGGCGGCCACCACGACGATCGCCGGCGACACGACCGGCCCGGTCATCACCGGAGCCGCCGCGGCGCCGACCACCATCTACGAGGACGCCGGCACCTGCTCGATCGACAAGGCACTCACAAGCGCCGTGTCAGCGACCGTGACCGACACCTCGGGCGTGTCGAGCGTGACGATGTCGTGGAAGCGATTCGGCTTCGAAGCCCCCTATCCCGACAAGGCCGGGCTGACCTCGAAGCCGCTGACCCTCTCGAAGGGCAAGTACAAGGCAACCCTCGGCTCGTTCGGCAACGTCGGTGCCAACACCACCCTCGTCGTGACGCTCACCGCCAAGGACACCAAGAACAACACCTCGACCGCGACGTTCAACGTCACGCTCAACGACTGCTACTTCGGCTGACGAGGACGATCATGACGCCACGCACGCTCACGACCATCGGACTCACGGCGGTGCTCGCCGCCGGCACCCTCACCGGCGGCTACTTCGCCGGAGCAGCACTCCGCGACGATCCGGCCCCCAAGGCGATCTCGCCGTCGCTGGCCAACCCGCTGCCCATCATCCGACCCATCGCCAGTGGCGACACGGCGCCGGAGTTCACCGCGTCGGGCTCGTTGATGGCGGCCGCGACGAGCAGGCCCATCCGATGGGTGCAGCCGGTGGCCGACCTGTCGACGACGCCCGATCCGGAGATGTCGGGTGGTTCGACCACCGTCGGGTCCAGCGCCTCGACGACGGCGTCGACGAGTGCGGCGGCCGGTGCATCGACAACCGCGGCGCCGACCACGACCACGACCGCGTCCAGCGCCACGACGACCACCACGCCGGCGATCGGCCTGTACGACCCCGCCGGCTCGCCCAGCGACGATGGCGCCGAGCACTACGACGACCCGTGTGCGCCGGCCGACGGTTCGACCCCCTCGAGCGGCGACTGTCCCGAGGGGCGACACAGCGTGATCCTGGCCCTCGAGTCGGTCGAGCCGTTGCAGATGTCGATCGCCGCCAACCCTCCCGGCTACACGCCGCCCGATTCGCTGTGGACGACCTGCGAGGAACACGCGGTCGGTCCCGGAGCGATCATCGGCATCTCGTCGAACAACCCCATCGCCCGCGGCACGATGACCTGGTACGACAACGCCGATCCCACGAACCGCCACGAATCGACGTTCAACGACTCGGCTGACCGGCAGAGCCAGTTCGAAGGGGTACGCCACCTGCCGGAGTTTGCGTATCAGGTGGGTTGGAGACTCCAGCACTGCCTCCGCATCGACGGCCTCATCGCCGGACACACTTACGTCGCCATCGCGACCGGCACCGATCCCTACGGGTCGACGGCCACGACGACCACCTACACCTTCTCGGCCATCGACTCGCGGGTACACCCGCCCACGATCGTGAGCCCCTACAACGGCAATCTGCTCGTGATCGGATGGCACCGTTCGGGCACCGCGCTGAAGGCGGTGGCGGTTCCCGTGGGTCCGACCGACGATCCCTACGGCGTGTGTCAGCGTGTGCGCACCGAGGGTCTGACGCCGGGAGGGGCTCACTCCGCAGGCATCGAGGCGGTCTTCGCCGGCACGCGGACCGCGCCCGAGTCCGAGGTCGGGGCCGCCGGCTACTTGTACAACCACGACTACAACGACGTCACGAGCCTGCGTCTCGAGCAGCTCGTCGAAGGCACGCAGTACGGCGTCTGCGTCGGGCGGTTCAGCAACTTCAATCGCTCGTTCGATGGCGCGGACATGATGGACGCCGAGGCGTTCTCGGTCACGACTCCGAATCGAGGCCGCGCACGCGCCACGATCATGCGGGTCGAGGTGAACGGCGCCACCGAGATCAGCACATTCGTGACCGCGGCGGGCCACGCCTCCATGACGTGCGGGCCGGCCGCGTCGATTCCGGCGGTGACCGCGAACTACACACCCGGGTTGCCACTCTGCGACCTCTTCGGCGACGCGGCTCCACACAGCGCCTTCGCCAACGGGATGGATCTCCACCTCGACATCCGAGCCGGCGCTCGACAGGTCTCGTCGGCTCTGCGCCTCGACGTGCCCCTGCCGGGTTGCGACGGCCCGTGCGGGTTCCGCGAAACGCAGTGGTTCACCGTGTTCTTCCCCTCGGTGCGGGTCGGCACCGGCATGTGCCAGGACCCGTGCGACCCCCCGTCATCGGTGGGCAGTCTCGGGGCGATGCTGGTCAAGGTCGAGTTCGGCGACTTCGCCCATGGCGGCGCCTCGGCATGGGCCATCTCGAGCGCCCGCAACGTGACCACCACCGGCGAGATCGTCGGCGATGCGCCCCGATGGGATGCGAACCAGCGTCCGTCGATCACCGGCGGCATCGATCCGTCGGCAACCATCCCGATCGTCACCGACCGGCCCACCACGGCACGGGTCGACGTCCGAGCCGTCGACGGTGGAGAGCCGTGCCTGCGAGACAGTGCACCCTCGACGGTCGAGGATGCCACCCTCGGAGTGAGCCACTCGATCGTGCTCCACGGATTGTGCGCCGGTCGCCGCTACGCCATCCGCGTCGTCGTGATCGCTGAGAACGCAACGTCGGCGAGTTTCGGATGGGGCCCCGGTGTCGAGAGCGCGTGGCTGCCGGGCATCCTGCTCGTGCCGGGCACCACCGTCCGCATCAACGCGCAGGTCTACCTCAGCTCGACCCACGGTGACTCCGCGACATCGTGGAGTCTGAGGGTCGTGCACCTCAGCCGCGATGGATCGCCCAACGGTCAGGTCGACGAGGTGGCCGGTCCCCATGCGCCGCTCGGATGCGGCACGTCGACTACCGGCACGACCTCGCTTCATCAGGCATCGTGATGGAGGATCGGGTTTGATTCGAGTTCACCGCCACGTTCGACCACTCGTTGACGAGCTCGTGCGCAACTCCGGGCACCCCACCCGCTGCGGGCGCCAGTCACACGTTCACCACGAGCGCCACCATCTCGATGTCCGAGCCTGGCCACGAATACTGGCTCGAGAACACCAGCCACGACGACGGTTACTACGTGCTGGTCCCGATCCAGCTCAACGACATCGTCACGATCCCCTGAACACTGGGCCACCTGAACAACTCGGCTCCGTCCTCGCGGGCCCCGCTGATACAATGGCTCCATGTTGTGTCCGCCCCAGCACCTGGTAGCGATCATTCCCTAGCGCGCGTCGTGTTCGACGTGCGCTCCTGACCGTCCACTTGGTGGGCGGTTTTCTCTTTCTCCAGCAAGGTTCGCCCCACAGAAGAACGGAATTGCGAGATGGGCAGACACACGATCGGCGTGATCGGCGGCGACGGGATCGGTCCCGAGGTCATCGCCGAGGCGTTGAAGGTTGTCGACGCGACCGGCGTCGCCTACGAGCGCATCGACTACGACCTCGGCGCTGCCCGCTGGCTGCGCGATGGCACGGTGCTGCCCGACGAGACGCTCGCCGAGTGGCGCGGCCTCGACGCGCTGCTGCTCGGCGCAGTCGGTGACCCGGCTCCCGGCCAGGCGGCGCCCCCCGGACTGGTTGAGCGCGGCATCCTGCTGCGCATGCGGTTCGAGCTCGACATGTACATCAACCTGCGACCGTTCCGGCTGCCACCGCGCATCGACTGCGAGGTGATCCGCGAGAACACCGAGGGGTCGTACGCGGGTGAGGGCGGCTTCCTCCGCAAGGGCACGCCGTTCGAGATCGCGACGCAGGGTTCGGTCAACACGCGCATGGGCGTCGAACGATGTGTGCGCTTCGCGTTCGAGCGGGCGACGACCACCGAGCGTCACCAAGTGCACCTGGTGCACAAGAAGAACGTGCTGACGTTCGCCGGCGACCTGTGGCAACGCACGTTCGACGAGGTCGCCGCCGAGTACCCGACGGTGACGACCGGCTATGACCACATCGACGCGGCCTGCATTCATTTCGTCGAGCGGCCCGAGCGCTACGACGTGGTGGTGACCGACAACCTGTTCGGCGACATCCTCACCGACCTCGGCGGAGCGGTCGCCGGCGGAGTCGGATTCGCGGCGTCGGCCAACCTCAACCCGGCGCGGACCGGTCCCTCGATGTTCGAACCGGTACACGGCACCGCGCCCGACATCGCCGGCCAGCAGAAGGCCAACCCCGTCGCCGCGATCATGAGCGCCGCGATGATGCTCGAGCACCTCGGCGAGTCGACGGCCGCCGCCCGTATCGTCGCCGCGTGCGAGCACCCCGAGAAGTTCACCGGTTCCACCAACGAGATCGGCGACGCGATCGTCGCGGCCCTGTAATCGACACAGTTCGTCAAGGAGAGACGCCATGCCCATCACACCCACACCGAAGATCTGGATGAACGGCCAACTGGTCGACTGGGATCAGGCCAACGTGCACATCCTCACGCACTCGCTGCACTACGGCACCGGTGTGTTCGAGGGCGTCCGCGCCTACGAGACGAGCCAGGGCCCGGGCATCTTCCGTCTGACCGAGCACATCGAGCGGCTGTTCCGCTCGGCCGCGATCATGATGATGGAGATTCCGTACACGGTCGAAGAGTTGGTCGAGGCGACCAAGGAGACGGTGCGTTCGAGTGGCCTGCCCGGTTGCTACATCCGGCCGATCGCCTATTACGGGTACGGCGAGATGGGCCTCAACACGCTGCCGTGCTCGGTCGACGTGTCGATCGCTTGCTGGCCCTGGGGCGCGTACCTCGGTGACGACGCCGTCTCGAAGGGCGTGCGCATGAAGATCAGCTCGTGGACGCGGCACGACCACAACACGATGCCGCCCGCGTCGAAGACGACCGGCAACTACGTGAACTCGTCGCTCGCCAAGGTCGAGGCCCTGAAGGCCGGCTACGACGAGGCGATCATGCTCAACCGCGACGGTCTCATCTCCGAGTGCACCGGCGAGAACATCTTCGTGTCGCGCGGCGGCAAGCTCATCACGCCGCCGCTGTACGCGGGCGCGCTCGAGGGCATCACGCAGGATTCGGTCATGACGATCGCCCGCGATCACGGGTTCGAGGTCGAGGTGAACCAGCTGACGCGATCCGACCTGTACATCGCGGACGAGATGTTCGTGTGTGGCACTGCGGCCGAGGTTTCGGCGGTCAACTCGGTCGACGACCGCGCGATCCCGTGCCCGGGTCCGATGACGTCGGTGATCGCCGCGGAGTACGCGCGAGCTGTCCGTGGCGAGGTCGACCAGTACAAGGACTGGGTCGAACTCGCATGACAGCGAACGCCCCCCACGTCGCTGATCTCCCTCGAGTGGGGAGCCTGCCGTCGACGCCGACCGCGGTCGAGATTTTCGACACGACGCTGCGCGACGGATCGCAGCTCGAGGGGATCTCGCTCACGGTCGACGACAAGCTGCGGATCGCCGAGCAGCTCGATCACCTCGGCGTCCACTGGATCGAGGGCGGCTGGCCGGGCGCCAACCCGAAGGACGACGAGTTCTTCCGGCGCATCGGTACCGACCTCACCCTGACGACGTCGAACATGGTCGCGTTCGGGTCGACCCGTCGCGTCAAGGGACGCGTCGACATCGATCCCACGCTCGCCAACCTGCTGGCAGCGAACACCGAGACCGTGTGCATCGTCGGCAAGTCGTGGGACTACCACGTGACCGAGGCGTTGCGCACCGATCTCGACGAGGGCGTCGCGATGGTCGCCGACTCGGTGCGCTTCCTGGTCGACAACGGCCGACGCACCTTCCTCGACGCCGAGCACTTCTTCGACGGCTACAAGTCGAATCCAGGGTTCGCGTTACGAGTACTCGAGTCGGCGGCCGAGTCAGGCGTGTCGTGCCTCGTGCTCTGTGACACCAACGGCGGAACGCTGCCGTTCGAGATCGAGCGGATCGTCGGCGAGGTGCAGAGCTACCTCGGCGACGACGTCGCGCTCGGTATCCATTGCCACAACGACACGGGGTGCGCAGTCGCGAACTCGCTGGCAGCAGTGCGCGCCGGAGCGGTCCACGTACAGGGAACAGTGAACGGGTACGGCGAACGCGTCGGCAACGCCAACCTCACGACGATCATCCCCGACCTCACCTTGAAGATGGGGATCGCGACGCTGCCCGAGGGTCGGCTTGAACGATTGACGTCGGTGAGTCATCACATCGCCGAGCTCGTGAACATGGCGCCCGATCCGCAGGCGCCCTTCGTCGGCACCTCGGCGTTCGCGCACAAGGCGGGCCTGCACGTCTCGGCGATCGCACGCCGGTCCGACGCGTACGAGCACGTCAGTCCTGAGGCGGTCGGCAACGGCACGCGGCTGCTGATCAGCGAGATGTCGGGGCGTTCGACGCTCGAGATTCGCTCTCGCGAGCTCGGTCTCGACCTCGACGGCCAGCAGCTCACACAGATTGTCGAAGACCTGAAAGAGCTCGAGCACCGCGGGTACCACTTCGAGGTGGCCGACGCGTCACTCGAGCTGCTGTTGCGCAAGGCGGGCGGGTGGAGCAATCCGTACTTCCGCATCGAGTCGTACCGCGTGCTCGACGAGCAACGCACGTTGCCGAACGGCGACGTCGAGTCGACGACCGAGGCGACGGTGAAGGTGTGGGTCGGCGACGAGCGCATCCTGCGCACCGGCGAGGGCAACGGCCCGGTCTCCGCGCTCGACGCGGCGCTGAGGGCCGCGCTGAACGGTCGTCACGAGGCACTGGAACGCCTCCACCTGGTCGACTTCAAGGTGCGCGTGCTCGATTCGGCTGACGGCACCTCGGCGGTGACCCGTGTCCTCATCGACATGTCCGACGGCGACGCCACATGGACGACGATCGGCGTGTCCGGCAACGTGATCGACGCCTCGTGGGAGGCCATGAGCGACGCGGTCGTCTACGGGCTGTTGCGCGCCAACTCGTAGCTCGCGTGCGGGCGCACGTAGGCTGATCCAGCTATGGCTGCCCCCGATTTCGTGCCACTGAAGGCAACCCAATCCGCCCGTTCGTACGCCTCGCCGCCGCGCCGCGAGGGATCGTGGCTCGCCGATCGTCCGGGCGAGCTCGAGGGACGTCAGCCCGAGGGTGAGCGGCTCGGCAGTCAAGGGCCCGACCAGGGCTACATGCTCACGCTGGCGCGGCGTTTCGAGGGCACCCTCGCGCTGAGCGAGCACGAGCACGAGGCCGATGCGATCGCCGGGGCGAGCGCGGTGGCGCTCAAGCGGGCGTCGTCGTTCGGCCGAGCGCCGGTGATCCACGACCTGACGGTCGCGTTCGCGATCTGGGGGTTCCTTGACGCAGGCGCTGATCGCGACCTCGTCGCAGCCCGAACCGCGATGTTCGAGGAAGCGCACCATCCGCACCACTACGCCAAACTCCGCGCGATCGCCGACGCGACGCCGGTTGAGGTGTTGCACCGTCCGCACGACGAGATCGTCGCCGACGCGGGTCGCGACTGGCGGAGCTGCCTGACCCTCTCGTCATGATGGCCTCGGGCCTGCTGCGCTCGATCGGGCGTTCAGCCCGATCTCGCTTGCAACCGCTCGGCTAGCCCGGTGGCGCCGACGTCGCCGGTTCGGTCGTCGGTGGTTCTGACGTCGACGGGGCCGGCGGTGCGGTCGTCGTGGTCGGCGGCGGTGCCGGATTCGCAGGCGGGATGGCCAGCAGCGCGGGACCGAAGTAGGCCTCGGCCAATGCCTTCGACGCGGGCTTCGAGAAGTGGAGGCCGTCGGGTCGCCGGCGGTCCTTGGGTGTGAGGTTGAGACGGTTGACCGCGTCGGCGTAGTCGACGGTCACGACGGTGCCGTCGGCGTGCGTGAGTTCGTGGAAGACGGCGTTGAGCGCGTCGGCGCGGGCGTGGTCGCGGATCTCACACGGATTCATGCACATCGGCCAGAAGTTGTATGGGGTGGTGGCGATGACGATCGGCGTCGTCGGGCCGAGGAGCGCGCGGAGCACCTGGAGGTTGTCGTCGTACTGGCGCTTGATGTACTCGCGCCCGATCGGGTCGGCGATGCTGACCCAGCGGTCATCGTTCGCGTGCACCTTGAAGTCGTAGAGCGCGCTGATCGAGGTGATGAGCACGACCTTGTCGGGAGTGAAACCGGCGAGACCCTTCTGCCAGCGATTGCCGACGTTGCAACTCGTGTCCTCGACGAACGGCGGGAAGTTGGGGCTCGGGCGATGAGCGACCGATCGCACGAGCGAGCAGCCGTTGACGGCGAGGTCGTAGACGATGGCGCGTCCCGAAGTGAGGCCCCACATCGCGAGGCCGGCGCCGGCGGCGGCGCCGGTCGAATCGCCCACGACGAGGATCTTCTGCGCGGGCACCGGTGGTGCGGGGGGCGAGGGCGGTGTCGCGGCGGTGTCGTTCGCTGCGGTCGAGGTGGGCGCGTTTGTTGTCGTCGTGGGGCCGGCAGGCACGGTGCTGATGCCCGCGACCTGCGTCGGCACGCCGTCAGCCGTGGCGGCCGCCGAGCCGGGGACCGACGGCGTGAGCGGGATGGGCGGCATGTCGGTCGCGCTGCTGGCGAGCATCGAGTTGAGCTCGGTGCGGGGCGCGGCCCCCATCACCAGCAGGCTGAGGACGGCGACCGTCGCCATCGCGCCGATGACACGGGGCCACCAGAAACGCAGCACGATCCGTCGCTGGCGAATCGGCGACTCGATGAAGCGGTACGACAACTCGGCGAGCAGGAGGGTCGATGCGAGACGCATCGCCATGACCCACCAACGAGCGGGTCCGTCGGCCTGGTGCTCGGTGAGTACGACGATCGGCCAGTGGTAGAGGTAGATGCCGTAGCTGCGCGAGCCGAGCCAGCCCATGTAGGGGTTGGCGAGGATGGCCGGCTCGGTGAGTGCCCAGAGGATCGTGCAGGCCGAGCAGACACCCACGATCGCGAAGCCGCCCCGTCCGAAGACGTCGCTGCCGAGGCTGAGGCGGAGCCATGCGGCGATCGTGAGGAGCGGGGCGATCGGCACGATGTAACGGAGGGGCTTGGGGACGATCCGCAACCAGCCGTCGGTGCGCGTCATCACCAGCGCAAGGAGCGCCCCGATGGTGAGCTCTGACAGGCGGGTGTCGGTGCCGTAGTAGACGCGGTCGAAGTGGTACGAGAAGTGGAGCTGCGAGTACACCGACACGGCAGTGAGCGCGATCAGGACGCCGGCGAACGCTGTGCGGCCGCGGCGGAGGAAAGCCCAGGCGAGTAGGGGATAGACGAGGTAGAACTGCTCCTCGATCGCCAACGACCAGAAGTGGACGAGCGGTGAGGGCAGGCTGAAGAGTCCGGCGTAGCTCGATCCGGTGGCGATCTGGCGCCAGTTGGCGAAATAGGCGAGTGACGAGATCGCGTCGTTGGTGATCTTGACGGCATCGTCGAACACGCCGGTCGCTGCAGCGGTGGTGACGACGAGCAGTGTGATCAGCGCGGCCGGCAGCAGTCGGCGGGCGCGCCGCTCCCAGAAGGCGCCGAGTGAGATCGACGAGCGGGTGGCCTGCTCGCGCAGGAGCATCCAGGTGATGAGGAAGCCCGACAGTGTGAAGAAAAGTGAGACGCCGAGGAAGCCGCCGCGCAGGCCATTGCGGTCGAGGTGGTAGGCGACGACCGCGGTCACGGCCGCGCCGCGGAGCCCATCGACACCCCGGAGATGGGGAAAAGTCGATCGTCCCGCTGTCAGGATCTCAGGATTCATCGGGTGCCTTGGGGAAATCGACAAAGGTAGCGGATGACGAGCAATCCAGCATGACTCGTTCAGAACGCTGTGTCGAGCGGTGAAAAGCACTCAGAGTCATGATTCGGGCGGCGATTTCCGGTCGTCGTCAGGCGGTGATGTCGACCGGCGTGCCGAGCGGCAGGGTGCGGTGCAGGAGGTCGATGACGTCGTCGGGCATGCGGATGCAGCCGTTAGAGGCCGGGCTCCCGATGAGTTCGGGGTGGTTCGTGCCGTGCATCGCCACCACGGGCACGCCGCCAGAGAAGCTGTCGAGCGCCTGTGAGTAGGCGGAGAGGGGCAGGATCCACGGTCCGTAGGCCGTTCCCCGGCGCTTCTTCTCGAAATCGGTGACGAAGAATCGGCCGGTCGGGGTGGGCGTCGACGCCTTGCCGACGACGACCTTCGTGACGGCGATCTGGGTTGCGCCGTCGAAGGCGCGCAGCATGCGGGCGCCGACAGCGATCTCGACGCGGAAGTGATGACTCGAGACCGTGACGTCGCCGGCGCGGACCCAACCCTCGGTGCCGTTCGGGCGTGCGGGTATCTGCACCCTCAGCCAGTCGCCCTCGTGCTCAGTGACGACAAGGACGAGCGGATCGCCCCACGGCGTCGGGTTGTCGAACTCCCAGCCGGTCGACGTGCGGCGACGGCCCTCGACGGGACTGCGCACGGTCGGGATCTCCGGGGCCTTCGCTCGCTCGGGGGAGTAGGCGGCAAAGGTGGTGTGGAGTTGCCGAGCGAGGTTGACCGCCGCGGGCGAGGTGGCGACGTCGGACGGCAGCGCCGCGGCGACCGCGAGCGTGGGCACGTGCGCCGTCGCGACCTCAGTGGTCAGCGGGTCGAGGGCGGGCGCCGTCGTCGTGGTGGGCGCGACGGTCGTGGTGGTCGACGGGGGAGTCGCTGCTCGGGCGGCCGGCTCGTCGCCCGACGCGGTGATCGCGACGGTCGTGACGACCAGGGCGCCGAGCGCCACCAGGAGCGTGATCCAGCCTCGACGCGACACCGTGTCCAGGATACGGCGGTCGAGCGGCCGTGCGAGGTGGGCGCGGATCAGCTCGCTCAGATCGGAGGCGCGCGCCGCGTGGCGCGAGTAGAACGGCTCGGGGCGCCGCGACCGCGCGCACCCCCGACGAAGGAGCATCACATGCCACAGATGATCATCACCCACGGC
>JAYTFP010000151.1:0-4772 GCA_043734285.1 Acidimicrobiaceae bacterium | reverse complement strand
CGAGCCCGCACTCGCCGATCGCGACGACCTTCGGCGACCCGGCAACCTCGGCGAGACCGTCGATCCCGCCACTGGCGTCGTGAGGATGCACGCCGGCGGTCGCCCACACCGAGTCGAACCGCTCGGCGATCGCGATCATCTCGATCGATCCGTCGACGGTGCAGCCGACGGTGACGAGCGAGTCGACCCCCGCGGCCGCGGCCTCGGCGACGAGGACGTCTGCCGCGTCGAGGCTGAGATGGCAGTGCGAGTCGACCCACATGGCGAGGATCGACTCAGTTCTCGACGAGTACGAAGCCGACGCGGCGAGGGACCATCGCCTCGAGCGCTTCGATGGTGACGCGGGCATCGTCGGTCGCGGTCCAGCCGTCGACGATCGTCAACAGCGCCGCGTCGACCCCGCCGAGCAACATCTGCATCGGCACGGGCCCCGGCACGTTGGGCAGGTTGAGCACAACGACGTGCCGCAGGGAAAGGCGGCTCACGAGTTCGGTGAGCGCCTCGTCGCTGATCGCGCCCTGGCGCCGCGAGCCGACGGGCAGCACCCGCAGACGATCACTCGAAGCGCGCACGATGGAACGCATCGATCGCGGCACCCGCCGCGGCGCGACCCGGCAGAGCAGCGAGGCGAGGTCGACGTGGGGATCGAGCGCGTCGGTGAACCCGCTCCGCCGACGCAGGCCGAGCTGACGTGAGAGCGCCCGACTGGTGAGGTCGAGATCGATGACGATGACGGGACGCTCACCCGATTGGGCGAGACCGGCGGCGATGCCGACGGCCACCCGCGACTGGAGCGTCGGCGTCCGCACGCCGGTGACCGCGACGACCCTCGCACCGTCGGCGCAGGCGGAGTCGAGCAGCGTCGCCGCGTGGTCGAGGTACGGGGTCGCGTCCTTGACCCGCCCGAGGCGCGGTCGCGGCAGCGTCGCGAGGAAGGGAATGTCGAGAATCTCGTCGAGGTCTTCCTTCGAGCTCAATCTCCAGCGGCCGTGCAGGACCAACGCGCCGAACACGGCCGCCATCAACCCGAGCAAGAAGCCGAGCAGCGCGTTCCAGATCACGCGGGGCGAGTCGACCTGGATCGACGCCTGATGGCTCACGCGTTCGTAGATGGGCCCGCGATAACTCGACGGCTGATCGGGCGTGGGATCGCGCCCGTTCGTGCTCAGCACTGTGATGGTGCCGTTGCGGGCCTGGTCGACCACGTTGTCGAGCGCATCGATCATCACCGAGCCGACCCGCGTCGCCTCGGTTTCGTCACGGGTCTTCAACGACAGCTCGATGAGGCCCGAGAAGCCCGGGCGCGTGACGTCTGTCATGTCACGCAGCTCCTTGATGGTCCGGTCCGATCGCGCCAACGCCTTCAGCTCGACGAGGTACGGATCCGACGTGGCCAGCGCGAGCACCGTCTGCATCCGGCCATCGGACACCTCGATACCGTGGCTGGGGTCGGGAGCGTCGAGCCGCACGACCAACACCCGGTCGGTCGCGATGTAGAATGGCGAGCCGAGCACCATGGTCAGGGTCGACCCGATCACGGCGCCGGCGACGGCGCAGGCGAGCAGCACCCAACGGAACGGGTAGCGCAGGCGCAGATCCATCGGCGCGGCATCACTGCCCGGTCCCGACGGCTGGAGCGCGACCACTCGCGGCGGCAGCCCGAGATGGCTGCGATTCCTCGTCTCACGGCCGGTGGTTCGCCGGCGGTAGTACATCGATCCGGCGAATCCGAAGATCAGCCACTGGAACTTCTGGTTGTAGGTCGACCCGAAGTTCGACGTCACCACGAGCGACATCAGCACGCCGGTGAACGCCCAGGACCACGACGACCACGCCGTCTTGCGGAGGTCCCAGAGGTTCTTGAAGATCGTGGCGTACATCCCGACCCAGAGCAGCAGTCCCACGATGCCGAGGTCGAGCAGCAGCGTCAGGTACATGTTGTGGGCTTCGATGACGCCGGAGTTCTTGAAGTTGACGTCCTTGGTCACGGCCAGCGAGCCGCCGCCCAACTTCGATAACAGGTCGAGCACCTGGGTGCGGAACGTCCCCACGCCCACTCCCACTCCGACGTGCTTCATGAAGGTCTGCGTGGCGACGTTCCAGATGTCGAGACGTCCGGCGCCGGCATCGCCGAAGAACCCGGCGAGCGAGAAGCGATCGGGGTTGAGCGCCGCCGCGATGAACACGCCGCCGATGACCGCGACGACACCGATCGACGACGACGTGACGCGCCGCTTCCGTGAGAGGCCGGGCTGGAACACCGCGCAGTAGAGCGTGACCAGGCCGCCGCCGATGAGACCCTCGCGCGACCCCGACGCGATCAGCGCGGAGAGGTAGATGAGGGTCGCGACCACGAGACCCCAGCGGTTCAGGGTCGACGTCGATTCGCGGATCAGGACGAACGCGACGGGCAGCAGACCGACGATGTAGATGGCGTAGTTGTTCGCGCCACCGGTGAAGCCGTAGCCGCGTTGCTCGAAGCCGAAGTAAGCGAGATCGCTGAGCAGCGCGATCGGGATCCCGATGTAGATCCACGACGTGAAGGCGATGGTCAGCTGCTTCGGCGTCTCGGTGAAGAAGAGCATGAGCAGGAAGAACGCGAAGCCCAGGTACACCTGCGTCATCCCGAACAGCCACCCGGACACCATGTTGGTCGACCAGAACGCGCTGACGATCGCCCAGGTGAAGAAGAGCCCCGGTGCCAGCCAAGCCCGCAACTGCATCGCGGGCGGCCGCCATCGACTGGTCAACATCCGGAGGATCGTGACCACCGCGACGAGCACTGCGACCAGACGACCGGCCTTGACCTGCCCGAAGCCCGTGCCGTCGAACCACATCACGCCGACGCCGAAGTACACGAGGGTGCGTGGCTCGACGAACAGCAGGATGAGGCCCGCGATCAGCGGCACACCGCCCGCGATAGCGAAGACCAGCAGCGTCTTGCCGGTCGCCGCCGCCAGGATGATCGAGCCGAGCCCGAGCAGGATCGCGCCGGTGACGTTGCGCCGGTTCAGCCAGTCCGGGGCCGAAATCTGGCCCCGACCGGTCGACGAGAGTGGAATCGGAAAGGCCATGGCAGAAGGTGTGCGCGCAACGGGAGCCGGCCCGCTCGAGCGCGCGACACGTCGTCCAAAGGTAGCGGTCGCTGTCGTCGGAGTGAAGTAGACCTCTGGCGATGATCTCCTGGGTCGGCTTCGACGCGGACGACACGCTGTGGCATTCCGAGCACCACTTCATGGCGTCGCACGACCTGTTCTGCGAGATCGTGCGACCGTTCCTCGACGGTGCCGACGATCCCGACGCGGTGGCGCGGGCACACCTCGCCGAGACCGAGATCGCCAACATCCCGCCGTTCGGGTACGGCCTCAAGGGGGCGACGCTCTCGATGATCGAGACCGCGATGCGGGTCTCCGACCACCGGATCGACGCCTCGCAGATCCAGCGGCTGATCGACCGGGCGAAGGAGATGGCCGTCCACCCGGTCGACCTGTTCGACGGTGTCGACGACGTCCTCGACGCGCTGGGCGGGCTGCGGCTCGCTCTGATCACGAAAGGCGACCTGCTCGACCAGCGCCGCAAGATCGACGAGTCCGAACTGGCCACCCGATTCGACGCGGTCGAGATCATCCACGAGAAGAACGTCGCGACCTACGGCGAGGTGTTCCGCCGTCACGGGATCGAGCCGTCACGCTTCGTGATGATCGGCAACTCGATCCGTTCCGATGTGCTGCCCGTGCTCGAGCTGGGCGGCTGGGCGATCCTCGTTCCCTTCGCCGACACCTGGGCGCACGAGCAGGCCGACCCGCCGCTCGGGCATCCCCGGTTCATCGAGGTGACCGCCTTGCGCGACGTCGTCGACGCGATCGCCCGGATCACACACACCGGCGGCCGCGTTGACTGAGGGAAACTGAAGCGAGAGTGACCACATGACGTTCGACAACGAGTCCCACGGCGATGTGACGGTCCTGCGCTGGCGCGACGGCGAGAACCGGTTCCACCGCACGTCGATCGACGCCTGGCACGCGGCGCTCGACGAGATCGACGCCGTGACCGGACCGGCCGCGTTGGTGGTCGTCGGCGATGGCAAGTTCTTCTCGAACGGGCTCGATCTCGACTGGATGTCCGCGAACCCCGACGATGCCGGGGCGATGGTCGTCGACGTCCAACGGTTGTTCGGTCGCCTGCTCCTCCAGGGCTGCTTCACGGTCGCTGCCATCAACGGCCACGCGTTCGCGGCGGGCGCCATGCTCACGTGCGGATTCGACCAGCGGATCATGCGCGGCGATCGTGGCTACTGGTGCCTTCCCGAGGTCGACCTGGGTCTGCCACTCACCCCCGCCATGCACGCGATCGTCGCCGCGCGGCTCCCGCGGGTCACGACCCACGAGGCGATGATGACCGGCCGGCGCTACGCCGCGGTCGACGCGCTCGAGCGGGGCATCGTCGACCACGTCACCGACGAGGCGAGCGTGCTCACCGAAGCGATCGAGGCGGCTGCGGCCATGGCCGCCAAGGACCGCCGCGTCATCGCCGAGCACAAGCGTCTGATCTACGGCGACGCGGCCGCGATCTGCGGCTGGGTCGCGGCAAAGGCCTAACCGGCCAGCAAGTCCTTCGCCAGATCCGACAGATCGGCGAGGGGACGCGCCCCGACGTGGCCGATGACCTCGGCGGCAGCGATCGAGCCGAGCCGCGCACACGTCTCGTGCGACAATCCGCGGGCCAGACCGAAGAGGAACCCCGCGGCGAAGAGATCGCCCGCGCCGGTCGTG
>JAYTFP010000150.1:0-8398 GCA_043734285.1 Acidimicrobiaceae bacterium | reverse complement strand
GATGGCTCCTTGTGGGTCTGTGGAAGGAACCACAGGGTCCATCACCGCCCACCCCAACGGGTGGAACTGTCAACTCAACCCTCGGACAGGAAGGTCTAGGCCTGGACGCTGGTGGTGTCGGAAGGCTTTGGTACTCTCGGCTCAGTGCTGGGAACACGGCCACACGACGCGATTTGTCTCGCGCCGGCCTCTGAATCCTCGGTCGTCGACCGGGGTGGGTCGGTGCGACCCTCCGCGGAGCAGGTGCGCTACGTCGGTGGCCCGATGGCAGAGCGATGAACGACGTGGTGATCGAGATCGTCCCCTTCCCCGGCGGTGAGCCGGCAGCCGAGCGCACAGTCGAGGCGTCGGACCCGCGTCCGGGTGCCCGGCCCAGCTCGGCGCGCCCGGCTGATGCCGAGCACGAGACCGCAGCGGCGATCGAGGTCGAGGAACGACCGCTGCGGAGCGTGTCGGTGTTGTCGAGGGTCGTCCTCGTGGCGATGGTCGGTGTCGTCACCGCGGCGATCATGGCCGGCATCTCGGTGTGGGCCATCTCGCAGGCATCGTCGTCGACCAGTTCTGTCTCGAACTTGGCCGATGCCAAACGGCTGAACTCCGATCTCGCCGGTGAACTCCGCTCGCTCGACGCATCTGCTCCGGCCGATGCGTCGGTCCACGCCGAGAGCGTCGTCGACCTGTCGGGGCGGGTCGACCTGCTGATCAGCCACGAGCTCGGCGCGACCGCGTCAGCGGCGTCGGTCGCTGCCGAGACGCGGTATCTCGATGCCAAGCGCAGCCCCGCGGGAGCCGACCGCTCACTCCTCGAAGCGGCGCTCGTCGCCCGCACGAACCTCGGTGCCCGGATCAATGGTCGTCAGACGAAATTGGTCGACCACATCTCGCAGGTACGCAGCACCGCGATCATCCTGGTGATGGCGCTGCTCGCGTTCGGGTCGGTCGGCGTCGTCGCGCTCGCTCGGCGGGTCGGCCGTTCGATCACCGATCCTGTGCGCCTTCTCGGCCGCAACCTGCGGCGCTTCGGTGACGGCGACACCACGGTGCGCGCGCCGGTTGCGGTCGACGAACTCGGCACCCTCGCACGGTCGTTCAACGCGATGGCCGATCAGGTCGGAGCGAAGGTGCAGCGGCTCAACGACGTCGCCGAACGCGGCACGCGGCTGCGGATGATCAGCGACGCGCTCGACCAGGCCGATCACGAATCCGACGTGCACGGAATCGTCGAAGGCGCGTTGGCGATCCTCACCCCGGGTCGCGGTGGCGAACTGCTCCTCAACGACGCGACCTCCTCGACGTTGTGGAAGGTCGCGACCAATCCAGACGACGGACCCGGTGGTTGTCCCGTCGAGAACTCGGCGTCGTGCCTGGCGATGCGTCGCGCACAGCCGATGGTGTTCGACAGCCCCGATGTGATCAACGCCTGCCCCAAGTTGCGGGGTCGGCCGGGCGGCGCGTGCTCCGCGGCATGCGTGCCGGTCAGCGTGAACGGTCATCTGCTCGGTGTGCTGCACGTGACCGGTGACGAGCACGACCCGCCGAGCGATCAGACGGTCGAACAGCTCGTCACCCTCGCCGGTCAGATCGGCACACGAATCGGATCGATGCGCACCCTCGAGTCGACGCGCCTGCAGGCGAGCACCGACGGACTGACCGGCCTCGCCAACCGCCGCATGCTCGAAGCGCGTCTCGGTGATCTGTTGCGCACGCGCACCCCGTTCGTGCTGGCCGTCGCCGACCTCGACAAGTTCAAGGATCTCAACGACCAGTACGGCCACGAGTTCGGTGACCGCGCGCTGCAGCTCTTCGCGAAGGTGCTCGAGGACAATGTCCGCGGGCACGACCTCGTCGCTCGCTTCGGCGGCGAGGAGTTCGTACTCGTCTACCCCGAGATGTCGGTGAAGCCGTCGATGGAGGTGATCGAGCGCATCCGCGCCGCGCTCGCACGCAGTCTCGACACCGCGAACTTCCCGCCGTTCACGTGCAGCTTCGGCGTCGCGCACTCATCGGTGGGTGACAGCGTCGAGAGCATCATCCGCATCGCCGACGCGGGGTTGCTGATGGCCAAGGAGCTCGGACGCAACCGCGTCGTCTACGCCGACGAGGATCTCGCGGCAGAGGTGTTCGGCGGCAACCTCAACGGCGGTAACGGTGGCAATGTCGGTCACGCAGCGCCGGCGGCGCCGGAAGCGCCACAGCCGTAACCGGCGCTGTGCCGCTCGCGTCCTACTTCGTTCCCACGATGCACCGCGCCAGGCCCGGAACCCGGATCTTGCCGCCGTTCTCGAACGCGCGCACCCTCGCGATGGCGTGTGCCCGAATCCGCTCCAGCGCCGGTTCGTCGACCTGCTGAAGCGCCGCAACCGCGAGCGAGACGTGCTCGCTGATCATCTCCCAATACTGCTCGGGCGATCGCGTCACGAGTTCGACAGCGACGTCCCACTCGACGACGTCGCGCAGCCCCGCTGCCTCGTACAGGGCGCTGACATGTCGCGGGGCAGCGCACCGAAACATATTCGGTCGGTCCGGGTCGGGCGGCGCCACCACCGCCTCGGTCGCGATCGCCTGCATGGCGATCGTCGTCCACGGGTTTTCTTCGGGCTTGACCCATACCGACGAGCAGAGACGTCCGCCCGGCTTGAGCACGCGTGCGAACTCGGCCGTCGCCGTGGCCTCGTCGGGGAAGAACATGTAGCCAAAACGCACGGAGACGCCATCGAACGTCGCGTCGTCGAACGGCAGATCATCGGCGCTGCAGACCTTCGTCTCGATATTGGCGATCCCTTGCGCCTCGGCTCGTCGCTCCGCGATCTGCAGCATCTCCGCGACGAGGTCGGTCAGTACGACGCGTCCCTTCGGCGACATCCTCGCGATGCTCAAACCCGGCTCACCGGTGCCGGCGGCAATGTCGAGATGCTGATGACCTTCAGCGATGTCGAGACGCTCGATCATCGCTGCGCCGACCGGACCCAACTGATCGGTGATGACCGAGTCCCACTTCTCCCAGCCCGCAGAGAGCCCGGCCCACGTCACTCGCTGAGCGTCTCGGATCTCATCGGCGTTCGGCATCGGCCCTCCTGCCTCGGCTGACGCGGCACTAGTTGCCGTTCGTGCTCCAGTGCCATGGCTCGCTCGCCAGGTTGTACAGCCCGTATTGCGCTCCGTGTGCCTGGAGCCAGTTGAATCCCGCGCTGCCGCGGGTGAGCGTGCGGCCACCGGTCGTGAAGTCGATCGCGAGGCCGCGTTCGTGCATCGACTGCCCCGGTCGTGCCGTGGGCGGTGAGCACGAGGTCGCAGGTGCGTCGTAGATCGCGTAGTTGCTGCTGCCGCAGTGTGCGCGTCGTAGCGCGATCTGCTGGGCCGGATCTCGGAATCCACCGCCGCCGAACTGGATGCCGTCGGCCGAGGCCGCGTTGAGCAACGACTGCAGCGCTCCGCTGATCGACGAGTCGACGCTGATGCCACCGACCGTCACGATGCCGTTGCCGCCGGCGCTGCCGAACGTCGGCGCCGCACGGTCAGGACCTGTCGCACCGGATCCGCGAACCTGCAATCCAAGTGCTCGTGCGCGGCGGTCGGCTGCGGCGCGTTGCGTCTCGAGCTCCTTTGCGATCACAGCCTGCGTCTGCGTGATCTGGCCGGCGAGCGCGCCGTCGAGTTGCGACAGCGAGTCGGCCTCGGCGAGTGAACCCTCGATGCGGCTCTCGACCTGCGCCGCGAACTTCGCCTGCTGATCCTGCGCGGCCTGGAGCTTGGCGAGCCGAGTGGCGACATCCGCTCGATGCTGATTGGCGCGCTGGTGCGCGTCGACAGCGCTCTGCTTGGCGATCGACAGATCCTGCTGCACCGAGCGGTAGTGCTCCACGACATCGAGGTTCTGGCTTGCCTGCAGCTCGACGAGCGTGTTGCGACTCGCGGCCTCGTTCGCATCGGTCGCCGAGAGGACCGTGAACATCTCGTCGGGCGGCGAGTTCGTGTAGGCCTCGACGGCCTGGTTCTTGATCGTCGTGTGGAGCGCAGAGAGCTCGGTCGCCGCGGTGGTCTCGCGGGTCTGGGCGGCGGCTTCCTCGGCTTCGGCCGCGGCTGCGGCGCGTTGCGCGTCCTCCAGCATCGACGTCTCGCCGGAGATGTTGTCGTTCAGGTCGCTCAGTGCCGCCTTCACCTGCGCGTCGGTGGCCGTCAACGTGTTCACTTCGGACGCCTGCTTGGCCTTCTGCGACCTGACCGCCTCGCGCTGCTGCTGCAACTGGCGCAGGTGTCCGTCCTGTGAGGTCGTCGGTGTGCGGCTCGCGCCGCTCGACGAGGCGTCGGCCCCTCCGGGGAACATCGCCGTCAGCACCACGACGGCGATCGCCACTCGGGGCGCGAACGTGGCGACGCGACGTCGGGCGGAAGTGGGAAGCAGGCGCATCGTGGGAACAGCGTGACGCTACCGAACGCCGGATCGGCGGTCGAAGCTGTCATGAAACCGTAACATGGGCATCCAACCGCCTCAACGTCGGCGTTGGCACACAACACACCAGGTCGAGGTCCTCGCGTCGACCACGCTGCGGCGGAGCAGTTCGCCACACCGCTCACACGGTTCGCCGGCGCGCCCGTAGCACTGCAGGTGATGCTGATTGTCGCCTCGCTCGCCCGACACGCCGATGTAGTCGCGCAAGGTCGTGCCGCCGTAGGTCAGCCCGTGCTCGAGCGCAGTTCTGATCGTGTCGCGGAGGAGCGCTGCCTGTGCCTTGGTGATGGCGCGGCTCGACGGGTGCACCTGCGCCGCCCACAGTGCCTCGTCGGCGTAGATGTTGCCGACCCCCGCCACGACCCGCTGCGACAGCAGCAACGTCTTGACCGCCCGATCCGACCGGTGCACCGCGGTCCACAGGTGCTCGGGGCTGAACGCGTCGTCCCACGGCTCGGGACCGAGCGCGGCGAGCGTCGGCAACCTCGCGTAGTCGCCCGTCGGCACGACGGCGATCCGACCGAAACGACGGACGTCGCGGAACTCGAGCACCTCACCGTCGGACATGGCCCACCAGGCACGGACGTAGGGATCCTCGACGTCTTCGCCGCCCCGGCGCCGCAGCGATCCGGTCATCCCGAGATGGACGATCAGCTCGCGGTCGTCGTCGAGCCGACCGATGAGGTACTTGCCGCGTCGGCCGAGCGCTTCGATCGTCGAGCCGACCGCCTCAGGGGCGTGGCGGAACTTCTCCGAGCCGTGGGCCCACGAGTCGAGCAGCGTGCGACCGATGACGAGTGGCTCGAGTTGGCGGCGGATGGTCTCGACCTCGGGGAGCTCGGGCATATCGTGATGATCCTGCCATCCGGCAGGAAACGGAGCACGATGTCGACGCAGGGCAGCAAGAAGGCGATCGTCGCGGCTTTCGCTGCCAACCTCGGGATCGCGTTGGCGAAGTTCGTCGGCTTCATCGTTACCGGCGCGTCGTCGATGCTTGCGGAGTCGATCCACTCGCTGGCCGACACCGGCAACCAGGGACTGCTGATGCTCGGCAACCGCCGTGCGCAACGCGACGTCGATGACGACCACCCGTTCGGCCACGGTCGCGAGCGGTTCTTCTACGCGTTCGTCGTGGCGATGGTGCTGTTCACCGTGGGGTCCGTGTTCGCGATCGTCGAGGGGATCGACAAGATCCGCCACCCCGAGGCGATCGAGTCGGTCGCCGTCGCGCTCGTGGTCCTGGGCATTGCCATCGTTCTCGAGGCAGTTTCACTACGCACCGCGATGAGCGAGTCGCGGGCCGCGACGCGGGAGTGGCACGGCTGGCGCGCGTTCATCCACGAGTCGAAGACGCCCGAGCTGACGGTGCTGCTGCTGGAAGATGTCGCGGCGCTGGTCGGACTCGTCGTCGCGTTCGCCGCGCTGCTCCTCGCCTGGCGCGTCGACGCGGTGTTCGACGGCATCGGCACGCTGACGATCGGTGCGATCCTCGGCGTGGTCGCGGTGGTCCTGGCAGTCGAGATGAAGAGTCTGCTGTTGGGCGAGGCGGCAACCAAGGCCGACGTCGATCTGATCGAGGCGGCAATCCGGTCGTCGGCGCACGTCGACAGCTTGATCCATCTGCGCACCCAGCACCTCGGCCCGAAGCAACTGCTCATCGCTGCGAAGGTGGCGTTCTCGCAGGCCTTGTCGATGCAGGAACTCGCTCGCGCGATCGACGTGGTCGAGGAGTCGATTCGTGCGGTCGTCGACGGAGCCGACTACATCTTCATCGAGCCCGACATCCGCCGCGAGGACTCACCCGACGCCTTGTGAGAGCGGGATTTTCGTGGCCGCTCGACGGGAGGGCCACTAGGATTCTGTTTTTCACAGGTGGTGGGCACCGGGGATCGGAGGCCGACGATGAACGGCGACACGACGACTGCAACGTCGGCCCGAGACAGTGTCGAGCACGATCCGGCAGCGACGGTCGACACCCGCGAACGGCTCGTCCGGGCGGCGATCGAGGTGTTCCTCGAGAAGGGCTACGGCGGCACCCGCGTGCAAGACATCGCCCGCCGCGCCGGCTTCACCTCGGGCGCGCTCTATGTGCACTTCCCGAGTCGCACGGCGCTGCTGGGCGAAGCGATCATCCGCGAGGGCGACACGATCCTTCGGTCGATGGCGGCCGATCTCGCCGCTGCTGGCGAGCGCGACGGCTTGATCGCCGAGATGCTCGCCGGTCACTCCGCAGGCGGGCCCACCGATCACGACCGGCTGCTGCTCGAGGCGCTCGCCCTGGCCACGCGCGACTCCGAGGCTCGCGCGACGCTGGTCGAGCCGCTCGCGGTCTATGTCGACGCGCTGCAGGGACAGATCGCCGATGCCCAGCGACGCGGGGTGATCGACCGCGGCCTGACCCTCGACGCAGTGACTCACCTGATGTTGTCCTGGGTATTCGGTGCGGTGATGACCACGGCGCTGGGCCTCGTCCACGTCGATGCCGACGAGATCTCCGCGACCAACGACCGGCTGCTCGGCGGTCTGCGACCAGTCGCTTGACGCCAGTCGCCTGAAGCTAGGTTGAGTCCATGTCGGTCGTCGCGCTCGTCAACCAGAAGGGTGGGGTCGGCAAGACGACCGTGACCCTCGGACTGGCAGCGGTCGCGGCGGCTCGCGGCGTGAACGTGGTGGTCATCGATCTCGATCCGCAGTCGAACGCGACGTCGGGCATGGGGGTGTGGCATCCGACCACGACGGTCGACCAGGCGCTCGACGCCGAGCACCCGGGCCGCATCGCCGAGCTGGTCGTCGACACGGGATGGGATCCGGCGCTGTTCGCACGGCCGCCGCGACTCGTCCCGAGTTCGCCCGCACTGGCGGCACGCGAGCCCCAGTTGGTGACCGACCCCATCGGCGCGCAGGACCGATTGGCAGTCGCGTTGAAGGGCCTCGAGGCCGACCTGGTGTTGATCGACTGTCCGCCGTCGCTGGGTCTGCTCACGGTCAACGGATTGTTCGCCGCCGACGCCGCGGTCGTGGTCACCGAACCAGGTGCGTGGGCCGTCGACGGCGTCGCCCAGATCCTGCGAAACACGACGCGGATCGCTGAACGCCGCAACGGCGCCCTCACCGTCGGGGGCATCGTGGTCAACCGGCTCTCGCGCACGCGTGACGCCCGATACTGGGACGAGCAACTCGTCGAGGCGCACGGTGACGCGGTGATCCGTCCGCCGATCCGGATGCGCGCCGCGATCACCGAGGCGTCGGCTCAATCGCTGCCGATCGTCGCGCTCGACCGCGATGGCGCCGCTGAGGCCGCGGCCGAGTTCGCGGCGGTCCTCGACGCGCTGACCGCTCATCTGCAAGGAGAACCTCGTGGCGAAGTATGACCCGAAGCGAGGCCGACCCGGGCCCGTGGTCGACGACGAGGAGCCGGTGCCCGTCGACGAGATCCTCCACGAAACCGACGCCGAACCCGCGGCGGCCGAGGTCGTCGAGATGCCGCCCGTCAGGGTCGTCGTCGAACCTTCGTCGGTCGATCCGGCGGTGCCTGCCGACCGCGGACTGATGAAATGGATCGCGATCGCGGCTGCCAGCGCGGCTGCGATCGCGCTGTTGGTCGGCTGGCGCCGCTCCCGCTGACTCGTCGAGTCCCGTTTGCCATATGACGATCTCTTGACAAAGATCGCGCGATCGGCGCGCGAAACTGGCGACGTCGAACACGCCCATGGGTTCGATCTCGTCACCCCGCTCGGCCGCACGACACGTCGCGGCCGCCGTACTGGTGGGGATCGTCGCGTCATCGGTCCCGGGTGCAGAGGCGACCACGACGACCTCGATCCAGGACCCCGTGGGGTCCGCCCGGGCGTCTCGCCAGGCCGCGGAGGATCACCTCGCCGAACTCGAGCGCCAGCGCGCTGCGCTCGAGGCGACGATCGCGGAGCGTGCCGGGGCGACCGCCGAGAT
>JAYTFP010000149.1:0-9945 GCA_043734285.1 Acidimicrobiaceae bacterium | reverse complement strand
GACCACGACACCGGACACCTCGACGATGTGTTCGATATCGAACTCGACCAACTCGCGACCGACAGTGCGCTGGACGCGAACTTCGACTTCTACGACGAGAACCTGTTCGACGACCGGGACTTCGAGGTGCTGTGGCGAGCCGAGCTCGACGGCATCGAGAACGACGAGGAGGTGGCTCTGCACATGCGCTACGTCAACCTCCATCCCAGCCGATGGTTCTTGCCTCTCTGAACGCACCGATCGACGTGAGGTCGCGGTGGTGCCGTCCGTCGAATGCTGAGCATCTCTGCGATCGGTGCTCGATGATCGCGTCGTCGGGTTTTCTGGCAGACGCTCGGCGACACGATTTCGCGAATCTGGCAGACAATCTGGCAGACAGCGACGAATTCGATCATCCCGGAACGGCAACAGCGGGCCCTGAGGCCCGCTGTTTACAGGGTTTTTCGATGGTGGCGGGGGCAGGATTTGAACCTGCGACCTTCGGGTTATGAGCCCGACGAGCTACCAGACTGCTCCACCCCGCGGCGTGCTGGACAACCTATCGAAACGCTGATCGCCTGACCAATCACCATCGGGCCCAGACCACATCGGCGCGGCTGACAGACTGAGCACGATGCGCCGCCCCGTGACGTCCTTCGCCCGCGCCGTCGCAGCGATCGTGCTGGTCGGCGGGTGCGCCGGTGCCTCGACACACACCGTCTCGAAGGCCGAGGCAACCTCGACGACGACCAAGGTCGCCCAGACCACGAAGGCAACAGGTGGGACGTCCAAAAAGACAACGACAACGACAACGACCGCCGCCGCGACGGCGACCGACAACGACGACACCCCCTCCGACGAACGCCGCCCCACCAAGGTGAAGACCATCACCGAGGGACACCTCACCCCGAAGTCGGTCGTTGCGTCGCAGGCCGGGCTCTTCTTCGCGCAGAACATGGTCTACAGCCACACCATCAACGTCTACGACCGCACCTACGCCCTCGTGAAGTCGATCCCCGACTCGGTCACTCTCGCGGACTGGGGCATCGACGGACACCCCGGCACGTCCAAGGGCGGACCCGTCGAGCTCGCCGTCACACCCGACGGCACCAAGGCCTACGCCACCAACTACCAGATGTACGGCGCCGGCTTCACCCACCCCGGCAATGACGATTGCGCGAAGGGCAACTGGGATCACTCCTTCGTCTACCGCATCGACACCAAGACCCTCGAGATCGACCAGGTCGTCGAAGTCGGCGCCGTCCCCAAGTACGTCGCCGTCACCCCCGACGCCGCGCACGTGCTCGTCACCAACTGGTGCGGCTACGACCTCACGATCGTCGACGCGAAGGCCGCCAAGGCCACCGCGACGATCCCCCTCGGACGATTCCCCCGCGGCATCGCCGTCACCCCCGACTCGAAGACCGCCTTCATCGCCGTCATGGGATCGTCCGACATCGCCGTCGTCGACATGAAGACCCACGCAGTCGACTGGATCAAGGGCGTCGGATCCGGCCCGCGCCACCTCGTCATCGACCAGGAGGCGAAGTTCCTCTACGCGACGCTCAACGGCGACGGCAAGGTCGCCAAGATCGACCTCGCCACCCGCACAGTCGTCGCCCGCGTCGCGTCGCCATCGCAACCACGCTCGATGACGATCGCCCCCGACGGCCGCTCGCTCTACGTCGTCAACTACGACTCCGACGCCGTCAGCAAGATCCGCACCTCCGACATGACCCAACTACAACGCGTCCCCACCGGACACCACCCCATCGGCATCACCTACGACGACGCCACCGCCCAGGTCTGGGTCTCGTGCTACTCGGGCAGCCTCCAAGTGTTCGCCGACCGAGCGACAGGAACACCGTGACAACAAGAGGAACACCCGTGAACACCGACGACTACCTCGTCCACCCGGATCACGCGATCCGCCTCGGCGACCACCCGACCACCGCCCCGAAGGCCGCCGACAAGGCCGACGCACTCGCCCGCACCACCGAACTCACCACCCGCCTCACCGAACTCCAGAACATTCTGTGGGCCGACCACTCGCAACGCGTCCTGGTCGTCCTCCAAGCCATCGACGGCGGCGGCAAGGACGGGACCGCCCGCCACGTGCTCGGCCCGCTCAACCCCGCGGGCGTCCGGGTCGTGAGCTTCAAGGCTCCCACTCCGCCCGAGCTCGACCACGACTTCCTCTGGCGGGTCCACGCGCAGGTGCCCGCCGACGGTGAGATCGTCGTCTTCAACCGCTCGCACTACGAGGACGTCCTCGTCGTGCGGGTCCACGGCCTCGTGCCCAAGCCGCGCTGGAAGGCCCGCTACCGCCACATCTGCGACTTCGAACAGATGCTGGTCGACGAGGGCACAACCATCGTCAAGGTCTTCCTGCACATCTCGAAGGATGAGCAACGCGCCCGCTTGCAGAAGCGCGTCGACACACCCGACAAGCAGTGGAAGTTCCTCGCCACCGACCTCGACGAACGCAAGCTCTGGAACGACTACCAGGCCGCCTTCGAGGACATGCTGAACCGCACGTCGACCGACGCCGCGCCCTGGTACGCCGTCCCCGCCGACAACAAGTGGTACCGCGACCTGGTCGTCGCGCAGGTGCTCGTCGACACGCTCGAATCGCTCCAACTCTCCTACCCGTCCGCCGCTCCCGGCGTCGCCGGCACCGTGGTCGAGTAACCCGCGCAACCGGTAGCGTGCCCGCATGATCGTCGTCTCAGGAACACTCACCTTCGCACCCGCCGGACTCGACGCGGCCATCGCCGCGATGAACGACCTGGCCGCCACCACCCGCACCGAAGACGGCTGCCTCGAGTACGCCTACTGGCAGTCGACCACCGACCCCGGCGTGTTCCGCGCCTACGAGGAATGGGCCGACGACGACTCGATCAACGCGCACATGGGCTCCGCGCACATGGCCGAGTTCATGGGCGCGGTCCTCGAGCTCGGCATCACCGGCGCGGAAGTCTGGCGCTTCGACGGCGCCACCCGCTCGAAGCTGCTGTAACCCGAACCGACCCGGCCAAATCGCCGACCGGACGCTGGGTACGATCGTCGGATGATGTTCGGACGCAACAAGGCCACCATGCCCGACCCCGACTCGGCGCTGCCCGGCCGCGACACGCCCATGCCCGTCCCCGGCGCGCACTTCGTCAACGGGCACACCCTCACTCCCCCGTTCCCCGCCGGTACGCAGCAGGCGATCTTCGGGATGGGCTGCTTCTGGGGTGCCGAGCGCAAGTTCTGGGAGACAGAAGGCGTCTTCACCACCGCGGTCGGCTACGCCGGTGGCTACACGCCGAATCCGACCTATCAAGAGGTCTGCAGCGGACGCACCGGCCACAACGAGGTCGTCCTCGTCGTGTTCGACCCTGAGATCGTCACCTTCGAGCAGATCCTCCGCGTCTTCTGGGAGAACCACGATCCGACCCAAGGAATGCGCCAGGGCAACGACGTCGGCACCCAGTACCGCTCGGGCATCTACCTGTTCGAGCCCGACCAGGCGCCACTCGCCGAGGCGTCGCTCGTCATGTACCAGGAGCAACTCAAGGCCGCCGGACACGGCGAGATCACCACCGAGATCGTCGACGGCCCCGCGTTCTACTACGCCGAGGACTACCACCAGCAGTACCTCGCGAAGAACCCGGGCGGCTACTGCGGACTCGGCGGCACCGGCGTCAGCTGCCCCATCGGCCTCACCGGCTGACTCGATGCCCCGCGCCCTCGTCATCCACCACGACGCGAACTCGTCACTCGGGCTGCTCGGCGACATCCTGCGCGACGAGGGCTACGAACTCGTCGAACACTACGTCTGCACCGAGCTCAACTCGCCCGTCGCCACCGGTCCGATGCCAGCGCTCGACGATGTCGACCTCGTCGTTCCGCTCGGCTCTCGGTGGTCGGTCTACGACCGCGAGTCGATCGGCAACTGGGTCGACGACGAACTCGACCTGCTGCGCGCCGCGGACGAACGCGCGATCCCCGTCTTCGGCATCTGCTTCGGCGGACAGATGCTCGCGGCCGCGCATGGCGCCACCGTCGAGCCGGCGCAGCAGTTCGAGATCGGATGGCTGCCCGTCGGACGCAACGACGCCGCCGGCTTCGGCGACGGACCGTGGTTCCAGTGGCACCTCGACCGCTTCGACAACCCCCACGGCGCCACCGAGCTCGCCCGCAACTACGTGGGTCCTCAGGCCTTCCGCCTGCGCCGCAACCTCGGCGTGCAGTTCCACCCCGAAGTCGACCGCTCGGTGCTCGACGAGTGGTTCAGCGTCGATCAGGCCGACCTGCTCGCGCTCGGCCTCGACCCCGACGCCGTGAGGCGCGACACCGAAGAACAGGTCGACGCCGCGCGCGGCAGAACCGCCGCGCTCGTCCGCTGGTTCCTCCGCGACGTCGCGACCGCCTGAGCGTCAGATCAGACCGGCGCGCCTCTGTCCTCGACCTCGTGCTCGAGCTTGGCCAGCGCGTCGGCCGCGCCAGAGCGCTTCGAGAAGAGCACCGCGATGATGAGCACCGCGAGCGCCGAGCCGGCGATCGCGTAGCGCGCCCCGTCGTTGGCCATCCGCAGGATCGCGGGCAGCAACAACAGCGACACGAGGTTCATCACCTTGATGAGCGGGTTGATCGCAGGACCGGCAGTGTCCTTGAACGGGTCACCGACGGTGTCGCCGATCACGACGGCCTTGTGGATCTCGGATCCCTTGCCGCCGTGATGGCCCTCTTCGACGTACTTCTTCGCGTTGTCCCAGGCGCCGCCCGAGTTCGACAGGAAGTTCGCCATGAGCTGGCCGACGACGATCGCCGCGACGAGGTACGCGCCGAGCGCCAGCGGGCCGATGCCGAAGCCCACGACGACGGGCGTGAGCACCGCGAGCAGCGCCGGCGTGGCGAGCTCGCGAAGCGCCGCCGACGTGCAGATGTCGATGACCGGTCCGTAATCGGGCTTCTCGGTGTAGTCCATGATGCCGGGCTTCTCGCGGAACTGCCGGCGCACTTCCTGCACGACCACACCGGCCGTGCGGCTCACCGCCACGATCGCCAGCGAGCTGAATAGGAACACCACGCCGCCGCCGATGATGGCCCCGATGAAGGTCTTCGGGTCGGCGATGTCGATCACCTGACCGCCGATGCCCTCGACGAAGCTTGCGAACAGCGCGACCGCGGCGATCACCGCAGTGCCGATCGCGAAGCCTTTCGTCACGGCCTTGGTCGTGTTGCCCACGGTGTCGAGGCCGTCGAGGATGACCTCTGTCTGACCTTCGAAGATGCCCGACATCTCGGCGATGCCCTGCGCGTTGTCGGCGATCGGACCGAACGTGTCTTCGGCCACGACGATGCCAGTGGTCGACAACATGCCGATGCCGGTCAGCGCGACCAGGTAGAGGCTGAAGTGCTTGTTGCCGCCACCGAGCGCCAGCGCGACGCCGATGTCGACGCAGATCGCGACGGCGGCCCACACGGCCGATTCCATGCCGGAGCTGACGCCCGACAGCACGACGGTCGCCGGTCCGGTGGTGCCCGCGTCGGCGATGTCACGAACCGGCTTGAAGCTGCTCGAGGTGAAGTACTGGGTGATGCGGCTGGCCACCTGGCCGAGCACGACACCGGCGAACACCGCCGAGAACATCCGCACGCTCACATTCGAGACCGTCGAACCGGCCGGGTTGCCGACGTAGGCGAACGCCACGATCGCCGCCCCACCGAGCGCCAGCAGCGACGCCACGTTCAGCCCCCGGTTGATCGGCTTCAGTGCGTCGGTCTCGCCGGCTCGGGCCCGGACGGTGAAGATCGAGATGATCGAGCTCACCAGGCCGAGCGCGACCACCGCGAGCGGAAAGATCAGGCCCTTGGCGATGTCATGCTTGTCGGTCACGTTCAGACCGCCGACTGAGAACGCGGACACGCCGAGAATGATCGACGCAACGAGCGTCACGCCGAAGCTCTCGAACAGGTCGGCCGCCATGCCGGCGCAGTCACCCACGTTGTCGCCCACGTTGTCGGCGATGGTCGCAGGGTTGCGGGGGTCGTCCTCGGGGCTGCCCGCCTCGACCTTGCCGACCAGGTCGGCGCCCACGTCGGCCGCCTTGGTGAAGATGCCGCCGCCGACGCGCAGGAACAGCGCGAGCAGCGAACCGCCGAAGCCGAAGCCGACGAGGATCGCCGAGGCCGTGTTCTGGAAGATCAGGATGATCGTCGTCGCACCGAGCAGGCCGAGGCCCGCGGTGAACAGGCCGATCGTGCCACCGGCGCGGAAGGCGACCTGCATGGCTGCGTTCATCGATCCGGTCTGCGCGGCTGCTGCGGTGCGCAGGTTGGCCCGTGTCGAGAGCCACATGCCGATGAAACCGATGGAGCCGGACATCACGGCGCCGACGATGAAGGCGATCGTGCGGAACGATCCGGACTCGATTCGGTTCCAGCCGCTGCTCATCGCATCGTCGCCGCCGATCTTGACGATCGCCTCGGACGTCGCGAACACCACGATGGCGAGGGGCACGACGATGGCACCGATCGTGCGGAACTGGCGCTTGATGTAGGCCATCGCGCCTTCCTGCACGGCGGCGGCGATCTCGCCCATCTTCTCGGTGCCGACCTCCTTGGCCAGCACCCCCTTCATCATGAAGAAGCCCACGACGAGCGCCAGCAGCGCCACACCGACCGAGATTCCCAACCATGTCTTGGCGGTACCGTCCAACAGGAACTGCTGGTAACCACCCTCGCTGGCGAGCAACGCACCCATCGAGTGTCCCTTTCAACTTCTCCGGCGCGCCCCATGGGCGACCATCACGAATCGGCGCCACCGCTCCCCAACAGCGAGCGGGCACACGGGCAGATAGTGCAGTCGACAGGGCCTCTCCGCGTCAAAAGGAGAGCCGCCGCTCAACCCTGCGAGTCGGCCTCGGAACCGGCTTTCGCAGCGTCGTGACGCCGTTTGCGACGGATCTCGAAAGCCACAGGCAGCAGCGACAGGGCGATCACGCCGACCTCGATGGGTACGAGGTACTTCTCGACGTCGAACGCGGCGCTCGCGAGCCGCTCGACGATCATGCCGATCGACGTGACGCCGACCGCCCAGAACAGCGCTCCCATCGCGTCGAGCAGGAAGTACATCCGGTACGGGATCTCGGAGACTCCCACGACGATCGGCATGAAGGTGCGCACGATCGGCACGAACCGAGAGAGCGGCACGGCGATCTTGCCCCGCTCCTCGAGGTACTCGTGAGCCGCGTGCACGTACTTCTGCTTGAAGATGCGGGCATCGGGCTTGTCGAACAAGGCAGGACCGACGCGGCTGCCGAGGAAGTATCCGAGCTGGTCGCCACTGAAGGCAGCGATGAACAACGCCGGCAGCAGGAAGTACCAGGGCATCAGGTCACCCTTGGCCGAGAAGAAACCCGCGAGGAACAGCAACGAATCTCCCGGCAGGAAGAAGCCGACGAACAATCCGCACTCGGCGAAGATCACCGCGAGGATCGCCCAGTTGCCGTAGTCCTTGACGAGCGTCGTGGCGTCGGCCCACTTGGGTAACAGGCCGGCAACGAAAACGAGTTGATGCACGGGCGACGACGCTACCGGGTGGTCGGCGTCGAGCCGTCGATCGCCGTGGTGGTGGTCGTCGTCGTGCCACCGAGGGCCTGGTTCGCCTGGCGGATCAGATCCTCCGCCTGCGCGGTCTTCGACTGGTAATCGGCGATGCCCGTTGCGCCGCCGCTGCGCAGCGCCTGATCGGCCTGGTCGAACAGCACGATGGCCGACGCGATCAACTGCTCGGGGTTCTTGGCGGCTGGGGTGGGCGTGCCGCCGGGCGTCGTCGTCGGGGTGCCACCCGCGGGCGTGGTCGGCGTCTTGCTCGCCTCGCGCGTGTCGATCTCAGCGGTCGGGAACAACTTCTTGAGTGCCTCGGAGAGCGTGTCGCCGATCTGGACCTGTCCGCCCATCTCGATGAACACCTTGCGCAGCACCGGCGGCGAATCAGCGGTGTCGCCGCTCACGTACAGCGGTCGCACGTAGAGCAACCCCTGGTCGATCGGCACGATCAGCATGTTGCCGAACTGGACCTTCGAGCCGCCGCCCGACCCGTTGAGCAGCGTGAGCTCGCGCGACGCGCCGCTGGCGACGTCGGACACGATCTTCTGGTGCGCGATCAAGGGACCGTCGACCTCGCGGTTCCGTTGGCCCTTGTCGTCGGCCATCGTGAAGACCTCGAGATGGCCGTAGTTGCCGTTGTCCTTCAGCCCCATGTCACTCAGCCCCACCATGAACGACGTGAGCTGGCGACGGCTGCCCTCCTTCGAGTGCTGCACGAACGGGCGGAAGATCAAGAAGTCGGACTTGGTCTCCTGGGGCAACTTCATCAACAGGTAGTACGGCAGGATCGTGCTGCTCGCGCTCGACGACGGCAGTGACGACGTGTCGGCCTTCGCGTCGGGGGTCGACGGTGGGTTCTGCGCGACGTCCCAGTTGTCGTCGGCCCGGTAGAAGTCGGCCGGGTTCGCGAGGTGGTACCGACCCCACATCGAGGTCTGCACGCGGAACATGTCCTCGGGGTAACGCAGGTGCTGGCGGATCGTCGCGGGGATCTGGTCGGAGTTCTTGAACAGCTTGGGGAACGCCTCGGCGTACGCCCGGATGACCGGGTCCTTCGCGCCGTACAGGTCGTCGGTCATGTACAGCGAGACCGTGCCGTCGTACGAGTCGACGACTGCCTTCACCGAATTGCGCAGGTAGTTGAACTCTTCCGCCTTGAGGTCGCCGTCGTCGAGACCGTCGGTGTTCGCCGTCTGCGCGTAGGGATAGGTCGCCGAGGTCGTGTAGCCGTCGATCACGTAGTCGAGATGACCGTCGGCGATGACGGGGTAGGGATCGTTGTCCCACTTCACGAACGGCGCGATGCTCCGCACCCGCGTGCCGATGTCGCGGTTGTAGAGGATGCGCGACTGGTCGGTCAGGTAGCTCGAGATCAGCGGCTCGACGTCACCGAAGCGCAACGCGAACGCGGCGCGGCGCGTGAACGAGTCCATCGCGACGCCGCCCTTGCCCTCGTACTTCGTCTTGACGGTGCCACCCTGCTCGACGAGCTTCGTGCCGACGATCGCGTAACCGTCACCATCGCTGCCGTCGATGTGCTCGCCGAAGTAGATCTCGGGACGGTCGAGCTTGACCGGCGCGGTGTGCCCGGGGGCGTCGGTGATCGGGATGTCACCGACCAGGAAGTCGGGCTGGCCGTTCGACGTGACCGCATTCGCCGGCGCGAGCGCGATGCCGTAGCCGTGCGTGTATGAGAGATGTTTCGCCTCCCACGTGTTCTGCGGCAATTTGGACGAGTCGAGCTCGCGGGCACCGATGACGACCTGCGTGGTCTCGTCGTCGACCGTGTAGCGATCCACGTCGAGGTCTTTGAACCCGAAGAAGTCGAGCTTCGCCTCGAGCGCCTGGTACGTCTTCTCGACGATCGTCGGATCGAGCAGCCGGATGTTCTTGACCGTGTCCTTGTTGCGGGTGATCGCCTCGTCGGCCGGCTTCACCTGGAAGTCGAAGTTGCGCTCGCTCACCTTGTCGAGGCCCATTGCGGCCCGGGTGCCGGCGATGTTGTACCGGATGTACGGCGCCTCTTTCTCGGACTGATCGGGCAGCACGGTGAAGCGGTGGATGAACCACGGATACGCCGCGCCCGCGGCGACCGCCATCAACGCCCAGAGGCTCACCGCGATCATCGGCAGTCCCCAGCCGCGCTGACGGATGTTGAGCACGAACAGCGCGGCACAGAACACCGAGATCGCGATCAGCAACGTCGTCGCCGGGAGCTGCGCGTGCACGTCGGCGTACAACGCGCCGTGCACGACGCCCCGGGTCGACAGCGTGAGCCGGTAGCGATCGAGCCAGTAGTCGCCGGCCTTGAGGAGGGCGATGATCGCCATGAGCACCGAGAGATGCGCCTTGACCTTGCCCGAC
>JAYTFP010000148.1:0-19489 GCA_043734285.1 Acidimicrobiaceae bacterium | reverse complement strand
AGGCGACGAGGTGACGTTCGAGGCGCCGAGCGGGCCTCTGAAGGTTGAGATCATCCGCATCGAGCGCTGAGCACCGCCATACGCTTCCGGCCGTCAGGGCCACCTACGGAAGCGAGACCGCGATGCTCAACGGCTTCAAGAAGTTCATCATGCAGGGCAACGTCGTCGACCTCGCGGTCGGCATCGTCATCGGTGCCGCCTTCGGCAAGATCGTCGACGTCTTCGTGAAGGGGCTCGTCACTCCCCTGATCGGCGTGATCATGCCCGATTCGGCCAAAGACATCGCCACGGCGCATTTCACGATCAACGGGTCGGCCTTCATGTGGGGCGCCGTATTGAACGAGATCATCACGTTCGTCGCCACGGCGGCGGCCGTCTACTTCTTCATCGTCGTTCCGATGAACACGATGAAGGACCGTCGCGCTGCCGGCCAGGACGCCGACGCCGAGCCCACCAACGACGAAAAGGTGCTCGCGCTCCTCGAGCGCATCGCCGCGAAGTAGTCAGTCGATCGTGACGTGACGCCCGGTCACGTTCTCGAGCAGGCCCTTGCGCTCGTTCGCCGCGTAGCGCTCCATTGCGACGTCGGCGCCGGGCGCGGGGGTCAGGCTCAGGATCAGCTCGTCGTCGTGCACCACGACTGCGACCGACTCGACGGACGCGGTGTACGACCGTTCGAGGCCGATCGCGACGCGCAGCAATGCCGCGAGTGAGCGGACTCTCTGGCGGTCCTCGGCGCCGAGCATCGCGAACGGCGGGTGTTTGTCGGTGGGCTCGCCCTTGCGGTGATACCGGGCCACCTGGGCGATCAGCTCGACCTCGTGGTCGGTGAATCCGGTGAGGTACTCGGCGTTGCGGATCACGTAGTAGCTGTGTTGGTGGTGTCGTGAGTGCGAGATGAAGATGCCGACGTTGGCCAACAGCGCCGCGGCCTCGAGCACTTCGCGGTCGAAGTATTCGAGCTGCAGGAGTGGAGCGAGCCCGTCGAAGAGTTGCAACGCGAGCGCGGCCACGTTGACCGAGTGGACGGGGTCGTCGTCACACAACTCCATGAGGTGCTCGACGCTTCGCCGGCGGAGGTCCGAGAGGTGATCGCGGCTCCGTCCCCGCCAGCGCGACCACAGGTCGTAGAGCACGCCCTCACGCAACGCGTAGTCGCTGAACTGCAGTGAGTCGGCGCCGAACGCGTCCATCACGCCCTCGAGGATGAGCGCGCCCGCGACCATGATGTCGGCCCGCGCGTCATCGAGACCCGGGAGCTTGCGCCGAGCCTCGACGGTGCGCGCCTCGATGAGCGAGGCGATCACCTCGGCGAGGCGGTCGCGTGTGAGCACGGAGCCGTTCAACGACCGCGGCGCGTCGATGCCCGTCGCGGCGTTGGCCATCTGCAGCAACGTCTCGACCGTGCCCGAACTCCCGACCATCACCTCGAACGTGCTCGTCTTCGCGTCGCGGACGAACGGGAGGATCGTCTCGGCGATGTAGGTACGTGCCGATGCAACCGCGGCGTCGGTCGTCTCGCCATCGGGGAAGCAGCGGCGGGTCAGCCGGATCGCGCCGAGCTTGATGCTGCGCGCGAGCGCGAGATCGCCGCGATGTCCGAGTCCGAGTTCGGTGCTTCCCCCGCCGATGTCGCACATCAGTAGCGGCGTGTCGTAGAGCGGCAGCGCCTGCAGGATCCCGAGGTGGATCAGGCGCGCCTCCTCGTAGCCCGAGATGACCTCGATCTCGATGCCGGCGTCGCTGCGCGCTCGAGCGATGAACGCGTCGGCGTTGCGGGCCTCGCGCACCGCAGAGGTCGCGACAGCGGCGATCTCCGCGCCGTACGGCTCGGCGATCGATCGACAACGGCCGAGGGCGGCGATCCCTCGTTCGATCGCTTCGTCGCTGAGCACCTTCAACTCGTCGCCGCCCGATCCGAGTCGGACCATCTCCTTGTGGCGAGTCACCACCTCGAATCGACCATCACCCGACGCGCGCGCGATGACCATGTGAACGGAGTTGGTGCCGATGTCGATCGCGGCCAGCATCTCGGGAAGCGAGGTCGGCCAGATAGCGTGGCCGTCGACATGGTCATCCGATGCAGCAGTCGCAGTCACCGCGCGAGCGTATGACGGACGCGGCCCCACTCGACGCACTCGGCTGGAACAATGACGTCGAGGATCGCCTCAGAACAGCCACCGACTCGGGACTTGTCGCCGGACGCATCGTCCGCGTCGACCGTGGCGAGGTCGATGTGGTCGACGCCACGGGCACGCTCGTGCGCGCCACCATGACCACCGCGGCGAAGGACTGCGTCGCCGGCGACTGGGTCGGGATCGACCCGGTCGCGAAACGGGTCGAGGCGGTCGCACCGCGCGCCACGGCCTTCGTGCGGCGATCGGCGCGCGGGTCGAAGACCGCGCAGACACTCGCCGCCAACATGGACGTCGTGCTGGTGTGCCAGGCCCTCGATCCCGGGCTCAACATTCGGCGCCTCGAACGCGAACTGGTGCTCGCTTTCCAGAGCGGCGCCAAGCCGGTCGTCGTGCTGTCGAAGACCGA
Organism: Acidimicrobiaceae bacterium; assembly: GCA_043734285.1. GTDB lineage: Bacteria > Actinomycetota > Acidimicrobiia > Acidimicrobiales > Microtrichaceae > JAYTFP01. The sequence continues at coordinate 16,945 of JAYTFP010000148.1, read as the reverse complement.
CGTCGTCACCCCCGACGTGACCGCTGCCGCCGTGGCCGCGGCGCGCGTGGCCGCGCCAGGGTGCGAGGTCATCGCCATCTCGAACCGCACGCGCGACGGCCTCGACCAACTGCTCGCGCTGGTGCAGCCCGGGATGACGTTCGCACTGCTCGGCGCCTCGGGCGTCGGCAAGTCGACGCTGGTGAACACGGTCGCCGGTGAACCCGTGCAGCTCGTCGCAGAGATCCGCGCCGGCGATGGCAAGGGCAAGCACACAACCACCGCGGCACGACTGATCCGCCTTCCCGACGGTCGACTGTTGCTCGACACGCCCGGTGTTCGAGCACTCGCACTGTGGGAATCGTGGGAGGGGCTCGCGCTGGCCTTCAGCGACGTCGACGGTTTCTCCGAGTCCTGCCGGTTCGCCGACTGCTTCCACGAGGACGAACCCGGCTGTGCCGTGATGGCGGCCGCTGCCGCCGGCCAGCTCGATCCCGAGCGCTTGGCGAGTTGGCGACACCTCCGCGAGGAGATGGATCAGCTCGACGGCGCCCTCATCGCGCAGACCCGCAAGCGAGAGCGCACGGGCCGCCCACCGCCTCCCCCGCCTCGCCGCCACTGACCTCCGAACCCAGCGACTCGAATTGTGCGGATCTGCGGCGCATGGCGCGTCCAATTCACACAATTCGTCAGCCGCCGGCACCGGCCGGCGCGTTGAGGGCGACGCTGAGCGCGGCCGACAGTCGCCGCGCGGCGGTGGCGACCGCCTCGCCGTGACGTTTGCCCGGAGCGCGGCTGATGCGCTCGATCGGGCCCGACACCGAGATGGCCGCCACGACGCCCTCGCGATCGTGCACGGGGGCGGACACCGACGCCACGCCGGCCTCGCGTTCAGCCACGGTCTCGAGCCAGCCACCGCTGCCCGGAGCCTCACCCGCGAGCAACCGTCCGGCCGAGCCGCGCCCGAGCGGCAACTGCGCGCCGGGAGCGACGATCGTGCGCAGCTCGTGTGGCGAGTCGAGCGCGAGCAGACAGACGCGGTTCGATCCGTCGCGCACGTACAGCTGCACGCTCTCGCCGGTCGCATCGCGCAGCGCAGTGAGCACTGGGGCGGCGACCTCCTCGATCGGGAACGTCGCCGCGGACTCGCGCCCGAGCGCGATGAGCCGCACGCCGAGCAGATAGCGACCGTCGCCGTTGCGCCGCACGAGGCCGTGCGCCTCGAGCGCCTGGGCCAGGCGATACGCCGTGGCCCGAGACAATCCCGTTGCCGAGACGAGTTCAGCCAACGAGCGCGGCCGGGTCTCGACGGCCGCCATCACGGTCATTGCCTTGTCGAGGACACCGACACCGCTTATGCTGTGTTCCATACAGTGAAACATACGTCCTATATACTGAGACAGGCAAGGAAACCATCATGGGGAGTCCCCGAACACTGAGCCAGAAGGTGTGGGACCGGCACGTCGTGCGGTCGACCGACAACGAGCCCGACCTGCTGTTCATCGACCTGCACCTCGTCCACGAAGTCACCTCGCCCCAGGCGTTCGACGGCCTACGGATCAATCGCCGCGGCGTGCGCCACCCCGAGCTCACGCTGGCGGTCGAAGACCACAACATCCCGACGGCGAACATCGACCAGCCGATCGCCGATCCGATCTCGGCGGCCCAGATCGAGGCGTTGCGCAACAACGCGTCCGAGTTCGGGCTGACGATCTTCCCGATGGGACACGCGAACAACGGCATCGTGCACGTCGTCGGTCCCGAGCAGGGCATGACGCTGCCGGGCATGACGATCGTCTGCGGCGACAGCCACACCGCGACACACGGCGCGTTCGGCGCACTCGCGTTCGGCATCGGCACGAGCGAGGTCGAACACGTGCTCGCCACGCAGACGCTGTCGCAGCCGCGACTGGGCACGCTCGCCCTCACCGTGAACGGCGTGCTGCCGGCGGGGTCGACGGCGAAAGATCTGATCCTCGCGATCCTCGCCCGCATCGGGACCGGTGGCGGCATCGGGTACATCGCCGAGTACCGCGGCGCGGCGATCGAGGCGCTCTCGATGGAGGGCCGCATGACCGTGTGCAACATGTCGATCGAGGCGGGCGCGAAGGCTGGGCTGATCGCTCCCGACCAGGTGACGTTCGACTATCTGCACGAGCGCCCCTACGCGCCGAAGGGCGACCAGTGGACCGCAGCGCTCGCCGATTGGTCGACCCTGCGCACCGACACCGACGCGACGTTCGACAAGGAGGTCGTGTTCGACGCCGCCGAGATCGGACCGCACATCACCTGGGGCACCAACCCCGGCCAAGTCGTGCCGCTCGACGGTCGCGTTCCGAATCCCGACGACTTCACCGATCCTGTCGAGCGCGCCGCGGCTGAGCGGGCGCTCGAGTACATGGGCATCACCGCCGGCACCCCGATGAAGGACATCGGCGTCGACGTGATCTTCATCGGCAGCTGCACCAACAGCCGCATCGAAGACCTGCGGGCTGCGGCCGCGGTCGCGAAGGGCCATCACGTGGCGTCGGGCCTGCAGACCTTCGTCGTGCCGGGCAGCCATCTGGTGAAGGCGCAGGCCGAGGCCGAGGGGCTCGACGTGATCTTCCGCGAGGCCGGGTTCGACTGGCGCGAGCCGGGCTGCTCGATGTGTCTGGCGATGAACCCCGACGTCATGTCACCGGGTCAACGATCGGCGTCCACGTCGAACCGCAACTTCGAGGGACGTCAGGGCCGCGGCAGCCGCACGCACCTCGTCTCCCCCGCCGTCGCCGCGGCCACCGCGATCGCCGGACATTTCGCCACCCCCGACGAGCTGACCGCGCTGAGCAAGGGAGTCTGATCATGAAAGCCGTACGCATCATCGAAGGGACGGCCGTCCCGCTCGACCGATCCGATGTCGACACCGACCAGATCATCCCCTCCGATTGGCTGAAGCGCATCGAGCGCACCGGCTTCGAGAAGGGCCTCTTCGCGGAGTGGCGCGACGACCCCGGGTTCGTGATGAACCAGGAACAGTTCGCCGGCGCGTCGATCCTCGTCGCCGGTCCGAACTTCGGCACCGGATCGAGCCGCGAGCACGCGGTGTGGGCGATCCAACAGGCCGGCTTCGACGCGGTGATCTCGCCGCGGTTCGGGCCGATCTTCATCAACAACGCCACGAATTGCGGGCTGCTGCCGGTCGTCGTCCCCGCCGACGTCGGCGAACGCCTGCTCCGGGCGATCGAAGCCGACCCGTCGCTGCAGCTGACGATCGACGTCGAGCGCCGCACACTCGAAGTGCCCGCGCTCGACGTGACGGTCGAGTTCCCGCTCGAGGACTCGGTGCAACATCGTCTGCTCAACGGTCTCGACGACATCGGGATCACGCTCAGCCACGACGCCGACATCGCCTCGTTCGAGACGGATCGACCGGGCTGGATGCCGGCCACGGCCTGACGACCGGGCTCAGGGGCGCGTCGGAGGACTCGACTTCGCCGTCTGCGCCGGATCCGACATCGCCACGCCGCCGATCAGCACGTCGACCGCGGCCATCGTGTCGGCGTCGAGGCGCCGGCCGACCGCCACGACGTTGTCAGCGATCTGCTCTGGGCGCGACGCGCCGACGATCGCCGAGGCGACGTTGTCGTTGGTGAGGACCCAGGCGATGGCGAACTGGGCCATCGTCAGGCCGGTCTCCCCCGCGAGCGGGCGGAGTTGCTGCACCGCCTCGAGCACGGGATCGCGCAGCCAGCGCTTCACCCAGAACGCGCCGCCACCCACGTCGTCGGTGGCGCGCGACTCGGGTGGAGGCGGCTCGCCCGGTAGGTACTTGCCCGTGAGTACGCCCTGCGCGATCGGCGACCAGACGATCTGACTCACGCCCGTCTCGATGCTCGCCGGCACGACCTCGGCCTCGATGACCCGCCACAGCATCGAGTACTGCGGCTGGTTCGAGATCAGCGAGATGCCGAGGTCGCTCGCCATCGCGGTTCCGGCGCGGATCTGATCGGCCGTCCACTCGGACACGCCGATGTAGTGGGCCTTGCCCGCGCGCACCACGTCGGCGAACGCGTGCATCGTCTCTTCGAGCGGCGTCTCGTGGTCGTAGCGGTGCGCCTGATAGAGGTCGACGTAGTCGGTGCGCAGCCGGCGCAGCGATGCGTCGATCGACTCCATGATGTGCTTGCGCGACAACCCGCGATCGTTGGGACCGGGACCGGTCGGCATGTAGACCTTCGTGAAGATCTCCAAGCCCTCTCGCCGCTGACCGGCGAGCGCTTCACCGAGTACCGACTCGGCTCGACCGGAGGCATACGCGTCGGCCGTGTCGAACGTCGTGATGCCGGCGTCGAGCGCGGCATGCACACAGGCCATCGCCGTGTCGTTCTCGACCTGCCCGCCGTGGGTGATCCAGTTGCCGTAGCTGATCTCGCTGATCTTGAGGCCGCTGCGGCCGAGAACCCGATACTCCATGGCGCGAACCCTAGGGGGCGGGAGATTTTCGCGGAACTCGGGAACCGAATCGCACGTCGCCGTCGTCAGAACCTGCGATGAACCACACGACCAGCTCTCATCTCCGCCGTGGGGCCACCGCCCTCGCCGCGGTCGCCGCTCTCGCCGGTTGCACGCCGCACACGGCCACCCCACCACGGCCGACGCTGCCGAAGGTGAAGTTGGTCAGCGCGCTGACGCCGTTCGACAAGTGCGACGACTTCCTCCGCTACGTGAAGAAGGAGGCCATCGACCGCGTTGGTCCGTACGGACTCAACGGCAACTCCGGCTACCGCGGCGGTCCGGCTTTCGCGACCGCAGGCGTCGACAACACGGCCGGCGGGCGCACCGCCGCCGGTGTCGAGAAGAACGCGGCCACCCCCGAGCCGATGGCGCCGACCACGAGCGCTGCGTCGTCGTCGGATTCGAGCGCGGGTTCCGGGACGAACACGGGCACGAACAACCAGGAGAAGGGCGTCGACGAGGCCGACATCATCAAGACCGATGGTCATCGCATCGTCACGATCGCCGGCACGAAGCTGAGGATCACCACGCTCGACAGTGGTGCGCCGTTCGCCGGGGGTCAGGTCGATCTCGGCAACGATCTCAGCGGACAGCAGTTGTTCCTCGTCGGCGATCGGGCCTACGTGCTCGCAACGAGCTACGGCGTGGCCATCCCGATGGAGGGCGTCGCGAAGGCCGCGCCGAACGGCGGAGTGTCGATGCCGACGCCGATGACGCCGGGGAGCTCGATTCTCGAGATCGACCTCACCGGCACGCCGAAGGTCACCCACCGCGCCGTGATCGAGGGCCAGATCCTCGACGGGCGGATGGCCAACGGCGCGCTGCGGATCGTCGTCAACGCGGCCGAACCCACCAAGCTCGGTTTCATCTCGGCCAACACACCCAACTCCGCAGCGATCGCGACCGAAGCGAACAAGAGGGTGATCGAGCAGTCGACGATCGACGACTGGATGCCGACACGACGCACCGACGACGGCGCGGTCACTCGCCTGATCGATTGCGATCACCTGTACCTCCCGGCGGAGTTCTCCGGATTCTCGATGCTTTCGGTGCTCACTTTGACCGATGGCGTCGGGTCGATCACCGCGACGGGTGTGCTCGCCGACGGCGGCATCACCTACGCCTCGACCGGTCACCTGTACGTCGCGACCACCGCGTGGACGAACGACGTGCCGACCACGACCGAGTCCACCAGCAGCGGCCCGATCACCACCGTCGTCCCGCGCATGCCCGAGGAGCACACCGACGTGCACTCGTTCTCGATCGCCGGCTCTGCCCCAGCGAAGTACGAGGCGTCGGGTCGTGTCGCCGGCCGGGTGCTCAACCAGTATTCGATGAGCGAGTTGAAGGGCAACCTGCGCATCGCCACCACGACCTCGTCCGCACGCATGGGCGGCGCCGGCGACAGTCGTGTCACTGTGCTCGGCACCGACGGCGCGGCCCTGGTCGAACGGGGATCGGTTGGCGGGCTCGGAGTCGGCGAGCTCATCCAATCGGTGCGCTACGTCGACGACCTCGCCTATGTCGTGACCTTCCGCAACACCGACCCGCTCTACGTGCTCGACCTGTCGAATCCCGCGAAGCCCGCCAAGCTCGGCGAGTTGAAGGTCCCCGGGTTCTCGGCGTACCTGCACCCCGTGGGTGACCATCTTGTGCTCGGCGTGGGCTACGACGAGGTCGGCGTGCACTCGTCCAGCGGCAAGGTCTCGCTGTACGACACGTCGGACCCGCTCCATCCGCGCGAGGTCATGACGGTCGTGCCGAAGAACGCGACGTTCGGTGTCGCCAGCGATGCGCACTCGTTCTCGTGGGACGCCACCCGCAAGCTCGCGTTCCTGACCTACAACTCGCCGTGCACCAACTTCGCCGGGCAACCCGACTACATGTGCGGGACCCAGGGCGGCGTGATCGTCATGAAGGTCGAGCCGAGCGGCATGACCGAGGTCGGGCGCATCGTCCACCTCGATCGCACACCCTCGACACACGCGACCACCACGACGACGACCACTCCCGCGACGACCGTGCCATCGACCACGACGACCACCACCACGACGACCACTCCCGCGACGACCACTCCCGCGACGACAGCTCCGTCGACGACCGTCACGACCACCGCGGTGCCGTCGACGACTATCCCATCCACGACCATCGTCGACAGTTCGCGGGGCGTCTGCCCGCCAGAGGTCGCATGCGCCACGCCCGGCTTCGCCCCGTGTCGGGGACCCATGGGCAGTTCGTGTGGTGGCGGCTACCAGCCCTCACTGGCGCCACCGATCACCCGGGTGTTCGTCGTCGACCACTCGATCGTGACGCTGTCCGAAGCCGGTATCGGCGCCAACGATGTCGACGACCTCCACCTACTCGGCTTCGCGGCCTTCTGACGACCGCCGCGGACGCGCCGCGGCTATTCGATACGGAGCGAGCCGGGACGGATCACGTCGCGGCCGTCGTCGCCACGGTCGCGGGCTCGCGTCACCTTGTTGATGGCGTTGAGGAAAGCCCGAGCCGAGGCCTCAACCACGTCAGTACTCAGGCCGCGACCCGCGACGGTGATGCCGTCGCTCGACGTGAACTGCAGCACGACGTCGGCGAGCGCGTCGACACCACCGGTCACCGAGGTCACTGCGTAGTCGGTCAGCTCGCCGTCCATCCCGGTGATCTTGCGGATCGCCGTGCAGCAGGCGTCGACCATGCCGTCGCCCTCACACTGCTCCTCGAAGCGTGCATCGCCGCGGCTCAAGGTCACGGTAGCGACCGGCTGTGAGCCGGGCGAGACGGTGGCGCCCAGCGACACCATCTCCCAGCGCTCGCCCAGATCGCTGCCCAGCTCTTCGGCGACGATCGCCTCGAGATCGGCCTCGCTCAGCTGGATCTTGCGATCCGCCAGCTCCTTGAAGCGGGTGAACGCCTGGTTCAGAGCGTCGCCGTGGATACTCAGCCCCATCTTCTCGAGGGTGTCGGCGAACGCGTGACGGCCGGAGTGCTTGCCCAATACGATCTTCGACTCGCCCTGGCCGACCGCGTTGGGGTCCATGATCTCGTAGGTGGTGCGCTCGACCAGCATGCCGTGCTGATGGATGCCGGCCTCGTGGGCGAAGGCGTTCCGTCCGACGATCGCCTTGTTGTACTGCACCGGATACCCGGTCAGGCGGCTGACCAGGCGCGAGGTGCGGGCCAACTCCTCGGTGTGCACGCCGGTCGTCAGCTCGTGGCCGACCAACTCGGTGAAATAGTCGGCGCGGGTCGCCAATGCCATCACGATCTCCTCGAGCGCGGCATTGCCGGCGCGCTCGCCGATGCCGTTGATGGCGCACTCGACCTGACGTGCGCCGTGCTCGACCGCGGCGAGTGAGTTGGCCACGGCCAGACCCAGGTCGTCGTGGCAGTGGGCCGACACGACGTAGTCGCCGCTGACCTGCTCACGCACCATCTGCAACCGTCGGCCGTACTCGGCAGGGATGCCGAAGCCGACGGTGTCGGGGATGTTCAACGTCGTGGCGCCAGCCTCGACCGCGGCCCGCAGCACCGAGCACATGAAGTCGAAGTCGCTACGCGACGCGTCTTCGGGCGAGAACTCGACGTCGTCGGTGTACTGCTTCGCGTGGCCCACCGCGGCCGCCGCCTCGGACAGCACCTGCTCGCGCGTCATGCGCAGCTTGTGCTTCATGTGGGTCTCGGACGTGGCGATGAACACGTGGATGCGGTGCTTGGCCGCGCCCTCGATCGCCTCCCAGCAGCGGTCGATGTCCTTGCGGGCGGTGCGGGACAGCCCGCAGATCACCGGACCGTCGGGGCGACCGACCGACTCGGCGACGGCCTTGGTCGCCTCGAAGTCGCCCTGACTGGCGATCGGGAATCCGGCCTCGATGTAGTCGACGCCGAGACGAGCCAGCTGCTCCGCGATCTCGACCTTCTCGCCGACGTCGAGGCTGATGCCCGGCGACTGCTCGCCGTCGCGCAGTGTCGTGTCGAAGATGATCACGCTGTTGCTGTCGTGAACGCCCATCTCGTGCTCGCTTTCTGATTCGGTACCGGGAATTGCTGGTGGTGAATGGCCTCGAAAGTTCGTGCCGGAGAACGAAGAAACCTCCTGGCCCGGGGGCACAGGAGGTTTCGGCGAGCACCGGCATGGTGCTCGCCTACGTGAGAAGGAGGGCGTTCGAAGCGAAACGCATGTGGTCACCATATCGCGGCGGCGCCCAACCTGCGCGCCATTTCGAGCGGCCACCCGACTGCTTGCTCCGGTACCGATAGCGGGTCAGTTTGAACCTGGGACTGCCCGCCCTCGGGCGCGGCCGTAGCTGATGAGCAATGCGAGAAGTGATCCGAAAGGGACGCCCGTGAAAATGACGATGGCCCCAGCCCCGAACACCACATCGCCGAGGGTGCGCCTCCAGCCGTGCGTGATGCAGCTCGGGCTGTTGTTGACCGCAAGACCGCAATGGTCGGTCCACCACGCGACGCGGAAAAGTAACAGGCCGAGCAAGAGGCAGCTGACTCCCGTGACAACCGCGGCCGCGAGGTGCTTCATGGCCTCAGTCAAGCAGCCCTGTGATCTGCGTGGTCGACCACGGGTACGTCGCGACGCCCGCATTGGTGTCAGTCGCGCGCCGAAAACAGCGCGCAATTCGCACCAATCGACCCGGGGGCGGGTCGCTCTGGCGGCCAGGGCCACGAACTCCAGCGCGTCAGCTCTGGATGCGGGTGACGGTGCGCACGCTGTCGAGCGCCTCGAGCGAGGTGATCACCGCGTCGGACACCACCTGGTCGGTCGCGAGGACCATCAGTGCCGACACGCCCTCGGGGCTCTGCCCCACGACCATGTCAGCGATGTTGATGCCGGCCTGGCCCACCGCCATGCCGATCGTGCCGATCATGCCGGGGACGTCCTCGTTGCGCACGACGAGCATGTTCGCCGCCGGCGGGATGTCGACCTCGAACCCGTCGATCATGACGATCTTCGAGACGCCCCTCAGTCCGGCGAGCGTGCCCGCGACCGAGTGATCGCCGCCGCGGATCGTGATGAGGTTGACGTAGTCGCGCGGCGTGGTCGACTGGCTCGGTCGGATCTCGATGCCGCGATCCGACGCCATCTTCGGTGCGTTCACGTAGGACACCGGCTCATCGGAGATCGCGCCGAAGAAGCCCTTCAAGACCGACAGGGTGAGGATCCGCGTGTCGTACTCGGCGATCTGACCTTCGTAGGAAATCTCGATCGCGCCCGCCATTCCGACCTTGTGTCCGCCCGCCAGTCCCGCAAAGAGCGCGCCGAGCTTCTCGGCGATCGGCTGGTACGACCGCACGGTCTCGCCCGCCTGGCCGGCCTCGATGTTGACCGCGAACGGCACGAAGTCGCCGGCGAGCGCGAGCTCGACCATGTCGGCGATCGTGTCGCCCGCCTTGTCCTGTGCTTCGACCGTCGACGCGCCCAGGTGCGGCGTGACGACGATCTCGTCGATCTCGAACAGCGGCGACTCGGTGCAGGGTTCCTTGTCGAACACGTCGATCGCCGCGCCGGCGATCTGACCGCTGCGAACAGCGTCGGCCAGCGCGGACTCGACGATGATGCCGCCGCGCGCGACGTTGATGATGCGCAGCGACGGTTTGGCGCGGGCCAGCATGGCCGCGTCGATCAGACCGATCGTCTCGGGCGTGCGGGCGAGGTGCAGCGTCACGAAGTCGGAGCGTTCCATCAGCTCTTCGAGGCTCACGAGGTCGACCGAGATCTTGCGGGCCGCGTCGGCCGAGACGAAGGGGTCGTACGCGAGCAGCTTCATGCCGAACGCGAGCGAGCGTTGGGCGACGAGCCGGCCGATGCGTCCGAGACCGATGATCCCGAGCGTCTTGTCACTCAGCTCGACGCCGTTCCACTTCGATCGTTCCCAGCGTCCGGCCTTGAGCGCGTTGTGCGCCTGGGGCACGTTGCGCGCCTGCGACAGCATGAGCGCCATCGTGTGCTCGGCGGCCGACAGCGTGTTCGATTGCGGCGCGTTCACCACCATCACGCCGCGCTCGGTGGCAGCTTTCGTGTCGACGTTGTCGAGGCCGATACCGGCGCGGCCGACCACGATCAGGTCGGTGCCCGCAGCCAGCACCTCGTCGGTCACCTGGGTCGCGGAGCGGATGATCAGCGCGTGCGCTCCCTTGACCAGATCGAGGAGCGACTCGGGGGTGAAGTCGAGCTGGATGTCGACGTCATGCCCCGCATCACGGAGGCGCTGGAGGCCTCCATCGGCGATTGCTTCGGTGACCAGGACTCGTGCCATATGGACCCGAGACTACCGGTGGCCCCGTTCGCCGATCGAAACGACCTCAGGGGAGGTTCTCGACGGTGACCGGTTCGATGTCGGGCGGATGGGCGAAGCCGAGCACCTGCGCGTAGAACGACAACTCGGCTTCGAGACAGCGCGTGATGTTGGCGGCCTGGCGGAATCCATGTCCCTCGCCCTCGAAGGCGATGTAGGCGAACGGGACGCCTCGCAAGCGCAGCGCGTCGGCCATCATCTGCGACTGAGCCGGCGGCACCACCTTGTCGTCGAGGCCCTGGAACAGGATCACCGGACGGTCGAGCCCTTCGAGATGGTGGATCGGAGAACGCTCGCGGTAGACGTCGGCGCCCGCTGGATACGGCGCGATCAGACCGTCGCAGTAGCGCGACTCGAACTTGTGGTCGTCCGCGATCAGCGCCTCGAGATCGCTGATGCCGTACAAGCTCGCCCCGGTGGCGAACACGTCGGAGAACGTCAGCGCGCAGAGCGTGGTGAATCCGCCGGCGCTCCCGCCGCGAATGATCAGCCGCGACGCGTCGGCGCGACCGGCCTGGGCGAGAAAGCTCGCCGCGGCGACGCAGTCCTCGACATCGGCGACGCCCCACTGACCGCGTAGCTCGTTGCGGTACTTGCGACCGAACCCGGTGCTGCCGCGGTAGTTGACGTCGACGACGGCGAATCCGCGACTCGTCCAGAACTGATAGCGGAGGTTCAGTTGCGTCCCCGCGCACGAGGTCGGTCCGCCGTGGATCATCACGATGAGCGGGGGCCGCTCCCCCGCCGGCGCTTGGAACTCGGGATTGGTCGGTTCGTAGAAGATGCCGTGAGCCACCCTGCCGCCGGCGGTCGGGAACGTGATCGGTCGACCCTCGGCGAGACACGATGAGCTCAAGCTGGCGTCGGGTGCGTGCCGCAGTATCTGGGGCGAGCCGGATGATCCGCCGCGGCCCACGAGCAGGGCGACCACCGACGGCTCGGCGGTGAAGGATGCACCGATGAACACCGCGCTCCCCTGCGTCGCGCGGACCTGATCGATCGACGTGTACGGCACCGGGACGTGCTCGAAGGCGCCCCCGGGACTGGTGCTGGCGAGATGGTCGACGCCGTCGCTCGCGTACGCGAACACCACCCGACCGTCTTCGAGCAGAGCGTAGCGCGACCCGCCGAAGACCCATGCCGGCGTCGCCACCTCGAACTGCCCGCCGCCGACACGCGTCGTGAACCCGCCGGGGACGCCCGCATTGTCGCAGCGGTAGAGGTTCCACCAGTCGGTGCGATCCGAGAGGAACCACAGGTGGCCGTCGTCGCCCCATTCGGGTTGCACGATCGACTCGGTCGATCCACCAGTGACGTGCGTCGCGTCGCGCAGCGTCGGTGGCAAGCCCGGCGCGCGATCGATGTGCGCGACCCACAGTTCGGTGCCGTCCCACGGCATGTTCGGGTGGCGCCACTCGACCCACGCAAGCAGCGTCGAGCCTGGATCGAGCCGCGGCGACATGACGAAGTCGGCATCGTCACGCAACACCGTGACCTCTCCGCCGGCGGCGGGAATCGCGACCAGTCGATTGATGGCCTCGTCGCGTCCGTCGTGCTCGAACTCGCCGGGGTGGACCTCCTGCACGCAGATAATCCAGCGATGGTCCGCCGTCGTCACCCCGTCGGCGTAGCGCAGTCCCCGATCCTGCAGCGGCACGTCGGTGACCGCGACGGGGTCGAAGCCGGGGTCCATGCGCCAGATCCGTTGGTCGGCGCGGTCGACGAAGAACACCGTCTCGCCGGCGACCCACCAGGCGCCCCCGCCGTACTCGTGGACCGCGCTCGACGCCGAGAACCCGTCGGGCAGCACGTCGATCGTGCTGTCGTTGGTGGCGCGCCGCACGATCTGACTGCGCCCACCCTCCGACGGACGGAGCTCCGACCACCAGACCGCATTGTCGACGGTGATGACCTGCTCGATCCGCACGGAGCCCTCGAGCACCCGCGCCGCACTGATCGGCGACGACCACGAGCCGTACGAGGCGATCTGGGGCATCGCTCAGTGTGACGGTCAGCTGCTGTCGCGCACCAAGTCAGCGATGCGGCGCACACCCTCGACCATGTCGTCGTCGGCGAGGGCGAAGCTGAAGCGGGCGTACCCGGGTGCGCCGAACGCCTCGCCGGGGACGAACGCGACCTTGACCTCTTCGAGGACGAGATCGGCGAGTTCGACGGTGCTCTGCGCCTCGCGGCCCGCGAGCGGGCGGCCGAGCAGCCCCTCGAACGACGGGAACGCGTAGAACGCGCCCTGGGGCTCGAGGCAGGTGACGCCGTCGATGTCGCTGAGCATCTGGTAGATGACGCGGCGACGACGATCGAACGTCTCGCGCATCGTCGCGACGGCGGAGAGATCGCCCGAGACCGCGGCGAGCGCGGCGCGTTGGGCGACGTTGCACACGTTCGACGTCGCGTGGCTCTGCAGGTTGCCCGCGGCCTTGATCACATCCGCGGGCCCGATCATCCACCCGACCCGCCAGCCGGTCATCGCGTAGGTCTTGGCGACGCCGTTGACGATCACGCAGGTGTCGGCGAGCTCGGGCACCTTCGCGAGGATCGAGCTGAAGACGTGGTCGCCGAAGGTCAGGTGTTCGTAGATCTCGTCGGTGACGACCCAGATGCCGTGCTCGAGCGCCCAGCGGCCGATGGCCTCGACCTCGTCGGGCGGGTACACCGCGCCCGTGGGGTTCGACGGCGAGACGAATACGAGGGCCTTCGTCGCCGGAGTGCGCGCCGCTTCGAGCTGCTCGACGGTGACGCGGAATCCGCTCTCGACCGTTGCGAGGAGCTCGACGGGAACGCCGCCCGCGAGCGCGATCGATTCGGGATAGGTCGTCCAGTACGGCGCCGGCAGGATGACCTCGTCACCCGGATCGAGCAACGTCGCGAACGTGTTGTACAACGCGTGCTTGCCGCCGTTGGTGACGAGCACCTGGCTCGCGGCGACCTCGACGCCCGAGTCGCGCAGCGTCTTCGCGGCGATCGCCTCTTGCAGCAGCGGCAGGCCGCCCGATGGCGTGTAGTGGTGACTGGCGCTGTCGCGGGCGGCGACAACGGCCGCCTCGACGATGTACTCGGGAGTCGGGAAGTCGGGTTCGCCGGCGCCGAAGCCGATCACGGGCTCGCCCGCCGCCTTGAGCGCCTTGGCCTTGGCATCGACGGCGAGCGTGGCCGATGGGGCGATCGCGCCGATGCGGCGGGAGATTCGAGGGTGGGTGCTGGATGGCGTCGTCTGGCTCACGACCCACAGTGTTCGCTGCGAATCCGGCCGCGTCGAATCCATATTCGATTCGCCGCCCGCGCCCGGGATTGCGACAATCGTGGGCAATGACCGAGCTCACCCTCCCCACCGACCTGCTGCCCGCCGACGGACGATTCGGATGTGGGCCGTCCAAGGTCCGTCCCGAGGCCGTCGCCGCGTTGGCCGACGCCGCGCCCACCTATCTCGGCACCAGCCACCGCCAGGCGACGGTGCTCTTCGAGGTGGGGGCGCTGCGCAATCAGGTGGCCGAGCTGTTCAGCCTGCCCGACGGCTACGAGGTGCTGCTGGGCAACGGCGGATCGACGTTCTTCTGGGACGCAGCCACGTTCGGCCTCATCGAGAGCGTGAGCCAGCACCTCGTGTTCGGCGAGTTCAGCTCGAAGTTCTTCAGCGCAGCCAAGGCCGCACCACAGCTGGGCGATCCGCAGAAGGTCGAATCCGAGGTGGGCGACCACCCGTTGTCGATCGCGGCCGAGGGCGTCGACGTGTACGCGATGACGCACAACGAGACCTCGACCGGCGTGATGATGCCGCTCGCCCGACCCGCGGGCGTCGATGACGACTCGCTCGTCGTGGTCGACGCGACGTCGGCCGCAGGCGGCCTGCGGTTCGATCCCAACGAGGTCGACGTCTACTACTTCGCCCCGCAGAAGTGTCTCGCGTCCGACGGCGGTCTCTGGCTCGCCGCGTGCTCGCCGCGTGCGATCGAGCGCATCTCTCGGATCGCCGCGACCGACCGCTGGTGCCCGGCCGCACTCGACCTGGGCATCGCGCTCGACAACTCGCGTAAGGACCAGACCTACAACACGCCGTCGTTGGCGACGGTCTTCCTCGCGAACCAGCAGCTCAAGTGGATCCTCGACAACGGTGGCCTCGACTTCTCGGCGGGCCGCTGCGACCAGTCGGCGAGCATCCTCTACGGCTGGGCCGACTCGCACGCGGCCGCCGAGCCGTTCGTGAAGGACGCGGCGAAGCGCAGTCACGTCGTCGGCACCATCGACTTCGACGAGTCGGTCGACGCCGCCGCGCTCGCCAAGGTGCTCCGCGCGAACGGCATCCTCGACGTCGAGCCCTATCGCAAGCTCGGGCGCAACCAGCTGCGCGTGGCGATGTTTCCGGCCATCGATCCGTCCGACGTCGAAGCCCTCACGCGCTGCATCGACTACGTGCTCGACAACCGCTGAGAGCGTGCGCCGATAGGCGCCACGCTCCATCGAGACAGTTCTGTGACGGCGAAGCCGTTAGCGGGCGCCCGCGCCGCTCGGCCAGCTGACGGCCTGCACGATCAACCCGAGCCCGACGGGGACGGCGATGATTCCCAGCATCGCGATCGTCCCGGTGTACGCGGCAATGTTCAGGAACTCCAGCGCGACCAGAATGGAGACGACGCCCCACAGTGCCGTCACACAGCGGTCCCACTGCCCCGTGATCTTCGCGGTCGACGCTGGGGCGGGGTTCTTACCGGAGCGCCGAGACTTTCGGGTCGACGACGGCGAGAGGAGCCTGACGGCATTGATCGTCCTGCCCGTCCATTCACCGGTCCCCCGCCAGGCATGCAGGGCGGCGACGGCACGGTCGGCTGCGCCTGCGTCGGACACACCGACCCCGAATCGCCGGCCGGACGCGTCGAGGATCGAGACCCAGCACCACTTCGGCGGAGAACCCGACGCCGGCAGCGGCGACCGTTCGATCGAGACGACCTGATCGCGGCGCGCCGCCGCGGTCCGGAGCCACGCACGGCCACGACCCAGTTCTCGGTCACGACGAGCTCTCCCGAGAGCGAGGTCTGTGCCGACGGAACATGACCGGCGTGCCCGCTGAGCTCCTCGTCGAGATGCGCGAAGTCGGGGCTCGTTGCCAAGGGGCCGAACCGGGCGACCAACGACTCGGGAAATGTGCCCCGCGTCCACTCACGCAGTCGCAGGCCGGCCGCTGCGAGCGAGAGCCCGAGCAACACGCTCACGATGGTGCCGAACGGGAACGCGGGCGGGCTGATCACGAGGCCGCCGGGAAACCTCCAGCCATGCTCAGTGCCTGCACCGAGCCCGGAGGTCCACATGGCGCCGATGATCGGCGCGGTGAGCGCCATGAGGACACCGACGACGATCAGGGTGCGGGCCGACCGCTGTTGACGGTTCCAGTAGTCGCGCATGGGGTGCGGTTCTCGACATCCCACGGGGGTAAGTGTCAAGCGGCGAGTTGGTTGCGGTGTCCCCATGCGGTGTGTTCGTCGTAGGGGGTGTGGTGATGGAGGCAGCCGTGGAGGATGCCGACGAGCCGGTTAGACAGGGCTCGGAGCGCGCGGTTGTGGGTGTCGCCGGCTGCTCGTCGTTGGTCGTAGAAGGTCCGGGCGCCGGGGCTGTGGGTGAGGGTGGCGAAGGCCCACAGGTAGCAGGCGTCGGCGAGGCGTTTGTTGCGGGCGTAGCGGGCCAACACGACGTGGCTCTTGCCTGATGCGCGTGTGATGGGTGACGTGCCGGCGTAGTTCTTGCGACACTTGGCGTCTGCGTAGCGGTTCGGATCATCGCCGAACTCTGCGAGCACCCGGGCGCCCAGGATCATCCCCAGTCCTGGCAGGGAACGGATGATCTTGGCGTCCGGGTGCTGGTCAAAACTCTCGGCCAGCTCGGCTTCGATGCGCCCGATCTGGGAGGTGAGCTCTCCTGCGATCGCGACGAGCGCTGTCACGGTTGATCCCATGGCCTCGCTCACCACTGGCGGGGCGGTGAGCTGATCGGTGCGCAGCGCGGTTCTGATCTGCTCGGCGCGTTCATCGACGCGTCGTTGACGGCCACCCCGCCGCAACGCCGCGGCGATCTTTGAACGTGATGCCTGGCGGCCGAGCGTCGGGGTTGGCGCGACCGCCAACACGGCCAGCGCGTCGCTGTGGCCCAGCTCGTCGAAC
>JAYTFP010000147.1:0-9684 GCA_043734285.1 Acidimicrobiaceae bacterium | reverse complement strand
TCCACGAGAATCTGCGCGCCGTTGACGTACGACGCCGCGTCGGAAGCGAGAAAGACGCACGCGCCGACGAGGTCGTCGGGCTGTCCGATCCGCCGCATCGGGTTCGACTTCTGTGCCCAGGCATGCATCTCGTCGGTCCAGGCCGCGGTGATGTCGGTGTCGACCGCCCCTGGCAGCACGAGGTTCGCGCGCACCCTCGGCGCCCACGCTCCCGCGAGCGCGAGCGTCAGCGCGTTGAGGCCCGCCTTCGCCATCGCGTACGGCAGATCGAAGACGTCGGGGCGCAGCGATCCTGCGGTCGAGACGTTGATGATCGATCCGCCGTCGCCGTGGGCCATGCGCGCCCCGAACAGCGTGGCCAGACGGAACGGACCGCGGGCATTCACGGCGTGGACCTTGTCGTAGTACTCCTCACTGACCGAGGTCAGGTCGTCATACACCGGCGACATGCCGGCGTTGTTGACGAGCACGTCGCAGCGCCCGAATCGTTCGTGGACCGCGTCGACGAGGTCGTCACAGTCGTCCCACCGACCGACATGGCAGGCGATCGCGACGGCGATGCGACCGGTCGCGTCGGTGATCTTCGCGGCCGTGCGTTCGCAAGCGTCGAGCTTGCGACTGGCGATGACGATGTCGGCGCCGGCGGCCGCGAACCCGTGCGCGATGGCGCGACCGATCCCCCGGCTCCCGCCGGTGACGACCGCGACCTTGTTGGTCAGGTCGAACAACGCCGCGGGCGTCCGCCCCGGCACGCCGGAACCGGCGGAGTCGCTCATGACCGCGGCCGGCGGTACGTGGTCGTCGCTGCGAGATCGGCGGCGCGGGTCATCAGGTCGAGCACCACGTCACCGTAGGCGGCAAGCCGCGGATCGTTGCCGGCGCGCTGGAAGCCCTGCTCGAGCACGATCGCCAGCTTCCACCGGGCGAGGATCACGTAGTAGTCGATGTCGTCGACCTGACGGCCCGACGTCGCCGCGTAGCGCTCGAGCAACGCTGTACGCCCAGGCATGCCGGTGATGTCGACGTAGCCGCGGCCGTCGCTGGTCGACGTGTCGTCGGGCCAGTCCTGCACCACCCAGGCGAGGTCGACCTTCGGGTCGCCAACGGTGCCCATCTCCCAGTCGACGATCGCCGCGAGTCGCGCCGGTGCGCCGTGCTCGAACATCACGTTGGCGAACTGGTAGTCGCCGTGCATCAACCCCGGCACGAAGTCGATCGGCTCGTTGGCGGCGAGCCACGCCGATGCCTCGGCGAGTCCCGGCAGTTCGCGGCCCTTGATCCGATCGAGGAACCCGGTCCAGCGTGCGACTTGTCGCTCGTGAAATCCGTCGGGACGACCGAGGTCGTGCAGACCGCGGGCTCGCCAGTCGACCTGCGTGAGCAACGCGATGCCGTCGACGAGTTCGAAGGCGAGGCCGGGACGCAGCGTTGGATCTGATGCGAACGGCTCGGCCCAGCCGGGTTCGCCCGCTCCCCCTGCGTCCATCGGCGACCAGCCGTCGACGAATGACATCAGGTAGAAGGTGCGGCCCAGCACCGTTGGGTCGGCGCACACGGCGATCGCCTCGGTGTGTGGGACGTCGGTCCCGTCGAGCGCTTCGATGATCCGGTACTCGCGGAGGATGCCCTCGTCGCGACTCGCCGGCGCGGTCGACGGCGGGATGCGGAGCACGGCCCGGGAGTCGCCCCGCGTGATCTCGAAGATGTGGTTCTGGCTCCCGCCCGACAGGAAGCGCTGCGCGACCGGAGCGCCTCTGGGGCCGATTTCCCGCGCGTCGAGCCACGCACCCAGCGCGTCGGCGGCGAGAGGCGGTGGCTCCGACACCCGCGCCGGCTCGGCGATCACAGATTGCCGACCTCGTGTTCGAGGTACGCCGCGAACTTCTCCCGCGCCGCGGCGAGTTGCTTGGGGCGGTGTTCGGTCGGCCACAGGTCGTCAGACGGCCGGTAGTCGCGCAACACCTGCCGTGCGACGGTCACCTTGTGCACCTCGGTCGGCCCGTCGGCGAGACCCATCACCGGGCCGACCAGCCACATGCGGGCGAGCGGCAGCTCGTTCGACACGCCGAGCGCGCCGTGCACCTGCATCGAACGCTGCACGATGTCCTGCAACACGCCGGGCATCAGCACCTTCATCGCGGCGATGTCCTTCCGCACGCGGCGGTAGTCGCCGTAGCGGTCGATCGCCCACGCGGTGTGCAGCACGAAGAGGCGGAACTGCTGCAACTGCGCGTATGAGTCGGCGATGTAGCCCTGCACGAACTGCTTCTCGGCGAGCAGGCTGCCCTGCGTCGTGCGGCTGAGCGCCCGCTCGCACATCATGTCGAACGCACGCTGACACATGCCGATCGTGCGCATCGCGTGGTGAATGCGTCCCCCGCCGAGACGGGTCTGGGCGATCGCGAAGGCCTGGCCCTCGCCGCCGAGCAGAGCGTCGAGCGGCACGCGCACATCGTCGTAGTGGATGAGCGCGTGGCTGCCTTCACCGTCGGGCTCGGCGCCGAGGCCGATGTTGCGCACGATGTCGACACCGGGCGTGTCGGTCGGCACCAGGAACATCGACATCCCCTGGTACGCGCTGACCTCGGGGTCGGTCACGACCATCACGATGAGGAACGAGGCGGTCTTCGCGTTCGACGAGAAGAACTTCCAGCCGTTGATGACCCACTCGTCGCCGTCGCGCACGGCGGTCGTGGTGAACATCGTCGGGTCGGCACCCGCGTGCGGTTCGGTCATCGAATACGACGAGAAGAGCTCGCCTTCGAGGAGCGGTGCGAGGTAGCGCGCCTTCTGCTCGGGTGTGCCGTAGTGGGCGAGGATCTCGGCGTTACCGGTGTCGGGCGCCTGGCACCCGAAGACGATCGGCGCCCACGCCGAGCGCCCGAGGATCTCGTTGAGGAGCGACAGCTCGAGCTGGCCGTGACCCTTGCCGCCGAGTTCGGGGCCGAGATGCGTCGCCCACAGGCCGCGATCGCGGACCTGCTGCTTCAGCGGGTCGACGACGCTGCGGAGCTGGTCGGACATCGGTGAGAACTCGAGCCCTCCCCACACGAGGTCGAGCGGCTCGACCTCATCACGAACGAAGTGCGCGACCCAGTCGAGCTGCTCCTGGAACTCGGGTTCGGTCTCGAAATCCCAGGCCATCTCCTCATCCTTCCTCTGGGGGTTCGGCGGTGTCCGCCCCGAAGCGCGGCGCGAGGCCGTACAGCGCCAGGGGCGAGCGCCACATGACTTGGGCGAAAGCCTCGTCGTCGAGTGGATTCTTCTCGCAGAACTCGTCGACCGCACCGGGGAACTCGGCGTCGGGATGAGGGAAGTCGGATGCCCACACGACGTGATCGGCGCCGACCGACTCGATCGTGCGACCGACGAGCGGATCCTCGGGGTCAGTGGAGATCGCGCACTGGCGGGCGAAGTACTCCGATCCGCTGAGTTCGAGCGCCGACGTCTCCGAGTCGGACATCCAGCTGATGTGGTCGTCGAGCCGGGCCAGCCAGTACGGCAGCCATCCCGTGCCCGACTCGAGGAACACGACCCTCAGGGTCGGGTGCCGGTCGAGCGCGCCGTCGAGGACGAGGCTGGCCATCGCGGCCATCTGCTCCATCGGGTGCGAACAGAGGTGCCGCGCCGCGAACGTGGTGAAACGATCCGCTCCGGTGGTCGGGCCCTTCACACCCAGACCCTCGTGGACGGCCAGCACGAGGCCGAGACCCGCCATCGTCTCGTAGAGCGGATCGAACATGGGATCGCCGAGGTTGCGGGCACCGAGGAAGTTGGGTCGCGCCAGCATGCCCACGAGCCCGAGCGAGGCGGCGCGTTCGGCCTCGCGCGCGGCGACCGTCGGATCGATTGTGGGAGCGATGCCGACCGCCGCGAGACGGGTGGTGTCGGTGCCGCAGTAGGCCGCGACCCACTCCGCGTAGCCCGCGCAGGCGGCGGCCGACTGCGCGGCGGTGATGTCGGGTTGGAACGGAACGAACAGGCCGACCGAGGGATAGAGCACGACGGCATCGATCCCCTGCGCATCCATCGCGCGCAGGTACGACGGCGCGTCCCAGGCGTGCTCCCACTGATCGTCGAGATCGGCACCGCCGCACGCATCGGTCGGCGTGGTCGGCAGCACGTCGATCGGATTCACGTCGAACCGCTGCGCGTCGCCGAAGATCCCGCCGGGCTCGATCACGTGCGCATCGGCGTCGAGGATGCGCATTCCGTCTCGCATGGGTGTGTCCTAGACGATCCGGCGAGCGACCATGCCGCCGTCGACAGGGATGATCGCGCCGGTGATGTAGCCGGCGCCCTCCGAGCAGAGGAAGGCAACCGTGGCAGCGACCTCGTCGGCGCGGCCGAGCCGCTTCATCGGCGTGCGCCCCGCGACCATGGCCACGATCGCGTCGGGATCGGGTGCGCGGGCGATCATCTCCATGAACAGGCCCACTTCCGTGGCCGACGGCGCGACCACGTTGACGCGCACACCGTCGGCCGCATGCTCGACCGCCGCCTGCTTCGCCAGGTTGTTGAGCGCGCCCTTCGACGCGCAGTAGGCCGCGTAGCCGGGCGCACCGATCGCGCCGAGGATCGAACTCATGAGGACGACCGAGCCACCACCGCCGGCCGCCATCACCGGGATCGCGGCGCGCATGCACAGGAACGGACCCTTGAGGTTGACGTCGATGACGCGCCGCCAGTCGTCGTCGCTGCACTCCGTGACTGACGAGCGCGTCTCGACGGCGGCCGAGCAGACGAGCACGTCGAGACGACCGTGGGCGTCGATCACGCCATCGACCAGCCTGGCCACTTCGTCAGCGCGGGTCACGTCGACGATTGCCGCGCTCACCGTCCCGCCCGCTCCGGCGATCTCGGCGACCGCTGCGCGGGCGCGGTCCTCGTGCACGTCGGCGATGACGACGTGGTCACCGCCGCGGCACAACGTCGCCGCGATCGCGGTACCGAGCCCCGAACCGCCACCCGTGACGAGCGCGACCCTCACCGCAGCGCCGCCAGTCCACCGTCGCAGGGCACCACCGCACCCGAGGTGTACGACGACGCATCTGACGCGAGGAACAGCGCGACGCGGGCGATGTCGTCGGCCGTGCCGAGACGTTTGAGCGGCATGTGCTCGAAGAGGAGGTCGAGAAAGCTGTCGTCGACCGCGGTGACCTTCCGGAAACGCGGTGTGTCGATCGAGCCGGGCGCGATGACGTTGGCTCGGATCGACGGTCCGTACTCGGTCGCGATCTGTCGGGTCAGAGCGATGAGTCCGGCCTTCGACGCGCCGTACGCGGCGTAGCCCTCCGAGCCGATCAGCCCCAGCGTCGACGCGGTGTTGACGATCGAACCGCGACCGCTGGCGAGCATGTGCGGGATCGCCGCACGGCACGACCAGAAGATCGCCGACAGGTTGGTGGCGATCGTGGCGTCCCACTCGTCTTCGGTGCAGTCGACCAGGCGGCCCGACATTTGGATCGCGGCGTTGCAGTAGAGCACGTCGAGCCGTCCGAACCGCTCCACCGTCTCGGCGACCATCCGGTCGCAATCGGCGCGCTGCGACACGTCCGCGTGGATCGCGACCGCCTCGCCACCCGCCGCCTCGATCGCTGCAACGGTCTCAGTCGCACCGCCGTCGTCGATCTCGGCGACAGCGACGCGTGCTCCCTCGGCGGCGAACAACACCGCCGCGGCGCGTCCCTGCCCCGACCCCGCGCCCGTGATCAGCGCCACGTTCCCCTCGAGCAGGCCCTGTCCCCCGACCACGCGTGCGACCCTACGCGCCGCGGCGTTTCCGCGCCGGGTCGTCATGCGACGAGTCATACTCGCGGGATGGCGACGACCGGACGACGCGCTCGACGGCGCCCGCGGACGACAGGGACGATTGCCGCGATGGTCGTCATCGCGACCTCGTGCGCGCCCTCCCCCACCTGGCCGCCGAACCCCACGCCCGCGCGCTGGCTGTTCGAGGCCACGCCGTTCCTCGTCGACGACTTCTCGGTCGACGGAGCACCAGACCCGGCGCTCTGGTTCGCCGCCGACTACCTGCGCGATCAGGCGTACCTCACGCCGCGGTCGAGCAACGTGCGCGTCGAGAGCGGCCACCTGACGATCGAGGCGCACGCCGAGGAGTACGGCGGCGCGCACTACACCTCCGGGATGATCGAGACGCACGACGGGTTCCTCCACGGTCGTTACGAAGCGCGGATGAAGTTTCCACTCGGCCAGGGGACGTGGCCGGCCTTCTGGTTGTGCTGCCGCGACGGTTGGCCCGACGGCGGCGAGATCGACGTGGTCGAGCACTACGCCGGCGACGGTGGACCGTTCGACACGTCGACCGGGCTGGCCGAGTCGAACCTGCACTCGACACGCGACCCGATCACAGGGAGCACGTCACGCGGACGGTTGCGGCGCACCCGGGTCGACGCGACGCAGTGGCACACGTACGCCGTCGAGTGGGCGCCCGACGAGATCCGGTTCTACGTCGACGATCAGTTCACGGCCATCCATCGCCAGACCGACCCCGAGTCGGCGAACGGCGGATGGCCCTTCGACGTGCATCCCGAGTCGCTGCTCTTCGATCTCTTCGTGGGCGGACCGGCGGGCACCATCGACGCGGCGGCGATGCCGCAGCAACTCCAGGTCGACTGGGTGCGCGGCTACCGCCTGGCAGGTCCGGTCTGAGCTGTCAGGTGCCGGCGCGGCGGCGTGCGAAGTAGCTCGCGAACGCGACGGCGAGCACGAGGGCTGCGCCGTTGACGACGTTCTCCGGCCATGCCTCGCTGACCTTCGCCAGTGTGAAGAGCGTGCGGATCAGCTTGACGAGCACGATCGCCACGACCGCGCCCGACACGTTGAAGCGTCCCGGCTGGAAGGCCGTCGCCCCGAGGTAGACGGCCGCCAGTGCGGGAAGCCAGTAGGTCACGCCCGCGCCGGTCATCACCTGCGCCGACACGCTGCCGAACGAGCCGAGCACCAGCACTCCGGCGACGCCGCCGATGAGCCCGCTGGCCACGTAGGCGATGAACATCGTTCGTTGGACTCGGATGCCGACCAGGGTCGCCGACGCCTTGTTCGAGCCGATCGCCGTGAGGTAGCGACCGAACGGAACGTGTTCGATCACGTAGTAGGCGATCGCCGCGATGACCAACGCGATGATGATCGCGGCGGGCATCTTGATCCCGGGCAGGTTCTTCGAGAACAGGTCGGTGAGCTGCGTGGCGTTGATCACGCTGAACCCCGAGCCCGGCCGGTACCACTCGACGAGACCTTGGCTGAGGATTCCGAGTCCCAGCGTGGCGATCAACGAGTTCACGCCGAGGTAGGCGACGAACGCCCCACTGATCGCCCCCATGACACCGCCGGCGGCGATGCCGATCAGGACGGAGACGAAGATCGGCTGGTCGTAGGTGGTGAAGGCGGCGGCGGTCGCGATCGCGGAAACGCCGACCGTCGCGCCGATCCCGAGGTTGAACTCTCCGGCCCGCAACGGGAGCACCATCGCGATGGCGACGACGATCCCGATCGCCGAACTCCCGGCCACGTTCTGCCAGGTCGCGAGCTCGCGGATCAGGGCGGGCTTGTCGGTGAGGAGCAGCAACACGACCAAGGCGAGCAGCCCGCCTGGCAGCGAGTAGGCCTCGAGGCCGACCCCGCTCGAACGTCGCTTCATGCTGATCGTCCCTTCATGCTTTACGTCTTCTCATGAAATGCCCTCCCGAACTCGATACGACAACTCGGTGCAACGGGCAGCCGTCATCTCGGTGCCACGCAGCTCGCCGCTCACGCGACCGTCGCACAACACGATGATGCGATCGGCGACGCGGATGAGTTCCTCGAAGTCCGAGGTGACGAGCACGACGGAGACACCGCCGGCAACGACCTCGCGCACGAACGAGTAGATGTCGGCCCGTGCCCCGACGTCGACTCCCTGCGTCGGTTCGTCGAGCAGGAGGACCCTCGGCTCGGTGGCGAACCATCGGCCGACGATGACCTTCTGTTGATTGCCGCCCGACAACGTCGAGATCGGCACGAGGTCGCCGGCGGAGCGGATCCGGAAACGATCGATGGCAGAGGTCGTGTCGGCGCGTTCGCGGTCGCGCCGGATCCACGGAAACCGGAAGTAGCGCCGGATGCTGGCAGCGCAGTAGTTGTTCGCCACGCTGAGGTCGGGAAACGCCGCCTGCCCGGCGCGATCCTCGGGCACGTACGCCACGCCCGCGGCGATCGCGTCGGCAGGGTGGTCGAAATCGGCGGGCTTGCCATCGAGCAGCACCTGCCCAGCTGCGCGTGGCAGCGCGCCGAAGAGCGTCATCAACAGCTCGGTGCGTCCCGAGCCGAGCAGACCGGCGATGCCCAGCACCTCGCCGCGTTCGACGGCGAAGCTGACGTCGACGAGGGGGCCTCCGGCGAGGCCGCTGACCTCGAGAGCCCGGTCACCCGCCTCGACATCGTGCGTCGGTGGAAACATCGTCTCGACCGATCGGCCTGCGATCAGCTCGATGAGCTGCGCCTCGTCGAGACCGGCCGCCGGGCGTGTCACCACGTGACGACCATCGCGGAGCACGGTCACGTCGTCGGCGATCTCGATGATCTCGTCGAGGCGGTGGCTCACGTAGATGATCGTCTGCCCGGCCGCGCTGAGCCGGCGGATGTTGTCCATCAGCAGGCGGACCTCTTCGTCGGGCAACGCGGAGGTCGGCTCGTCGAGGACGAGGATCGCCTCGGAGAATTCGTCGCGGCCCTGCAGCGCGCGGGCGATGGCCACCATCGTGCGATCGGCCGGCCGGAGATCGCCGACGAGCGAGCGCGACGACGCGTTCACGTGGTACTTCGCCATCAATTCGTCGGTACGCGTCCGGAGGTCACGCCACCGGATGCGCGCCAGCGGGCCGGTCGGGTAGCCGTGCCCGATCGCCAGGTTCTCGGAGACGGTCAGGTCGCCGAACACGGCGGGGTGCTGATGGACGAAGCGAAAGCCCAACGACCGCGCGAGAGACGGGTTGACCGACTCGACGTGGACGGTCTGCCCGCCCACCTCGATGCTGCCGCCACGCTCACCGTGGAAAACGCCGGCGAGGATCTTGATCAGCGTCGACTTGCCACTCCCGTTGCCGCCCAACAACGCGTGCACGCGGCCGCGCGCGATGTCGAAGCTGACGTCATCGAGCGCGAGCGTGCCGCCGAATCGTTTCGAGACGTGATGGATGCGCGCGACCGGCGCGGCATCTTGCTGATCGACCGGTGCTGGCGGCTGGACGCCGCCGTTGGTCATCTCAGACTCCCCACACCTTCGCGTAGCCCGCCTTGAAGTCGATGGCCTGACCCTTGACCTGCGGAACGTAGTCGCCGGTCGGGGGCAGGTTGTGGTCCTTGTCGACGACCTGCCAACCGATGCCCGAGTCGGGGATGTCAGCCGCCTTCTCGCCGGCGAAGAGACGGTTCATCGTGTCGATCGCAGCCCAGCCGGTCCATACGTGCGGGAACGCGACCGCAGCCGTCTCGATGCCCGTGCGGATGAAGTCGATGTTGCCGGGGAGCGCCTCGCCACCGATGGTCATGAGGTTCTTGCCGGCGGTCGGGGCGTTCACCGCGAAGGCAAACAGCGGATCGATCGGCGCGTGCACCACAGTCGCTTCAGGATGCTGCTGCAGGGCCGCCGCGAGCTTCTCCTTCAACTTGCCGTCGAGCACGTCG
>JAYTFP010000146.1:0-12865 GCA_043734285.1 Acidimicrobiaceae bacterium | reverse complement strand
CGGCGACGCCGATCCGCGACGTCGAGCCCCGTTCGCGGCACCGCGTACGCGGCAAGGTGTATTCGATGCGGGTGCAGCCGCGGGCCGGCACGCCCACGTTCGAGATGACTGTGATCGACGAGACCGGCGCGCTGTTGATGGTGTTCTTCGGCCGTCGCCGCATCGCCGGAATCGCGCCGGGCACCTGGATCGAGGCAACCGGCGTCGTCAGCCGTCACCGCGGCACGCTCGCAATGCTCAACCCGAGCTACGAGATCATCGCCACCACGACCACACCCACCAACGGAGCGCACTGACGATGTGGCGGCGCGCCCATGCTCGCGTCGGGTTCGATCGCCGCCCCTCCGCATCGGCCGGCGCCGCCTGGATCGGTGGGCTCGCCGCCGTCTTGGTCGGATTGCTCGGTATTCCGTTCCGCCAGGCCATCGGACCGGCGAACATCGCGTTGCTGCTCGCCCTCGCGATCGTCTGTGCAGGTGCGGCCGGTGGCGCGCTGCCGGCGGTGACGACATCGGTCGCCGCATCACTGGTATTCAACGTGCTGCACACCCGGCCGTACCTGAGCCTGGCGATCATCCATCGAACCGACATGATCACGACGGCGATGCTGCTCTTCGTCGGCATGATCTCGGGGATCGCCACCGAACGCGGCTGGCGCCACCGCGAGCGCGAGCTCGAACGCACGCGCCAGCTCGAGAGCCTGCACGAGGTCGCCGAATCCGCCGTCGAAGCCAGCAGCGCAGCCGCGATCTGGCCGCAGGTCCGAGAGCTGCTCTGCCGAGAGATGCACCTCGGGTCGTGTTGGTTCGAGCCGAAGAGCGGTGAGCAGTTCCCGTTCGCGCGGCTCTCGCACCGCGGGCACCTCGAGACGGCAGTACGGGTCCTCAAGTATCAGCGCAGCGGCTTCGAGCTGCCGCGCAACGGCGTCGAGATCGAGCTGTCGAGCTCGGGCCGCGAGCTGGGTCGGTTGGTCATGCTGCCCGATCCGGGGCATGGGCTCTCGCTGGTCGACCGGCGGTTCGCCGTCGCCGTGGCCGACCAGTTCGCCCAGGTCGCCGGCCGCGATCCGGAGCTGACCGCACTCTGGTGAATCAGGCCGCGACGAACCGGCCCTCGAGCACCGCGAAGAAGGCGGTCGAGAGCTTGGCGAAGTCCGCGGCCGTTCGTCGGATCTGATCACCGATCTCGAGCCCGATCGCCGACTGATCGGCGATGTACTCCAGCACCTTGTTGCCGCGGAACACGCGACCGCTGTTCATCAGCGAATCGCAGATCAGCTCGACCTCGTTCAGGGCATTGGCGTCCTTTCCGGCGACCGGGCGGATCCGGTGGACGTAGAGGCGATCGAGCACGAGCACCATGCTGTTGAAGAACATCGTCTCGAACCCGTCGGGCGGTGACTTCAGCTTCTTGAATCCGGCGAGCTGCGCGGTGACGGCCGCTCGTCCGTTGTCGAGTTCTTCCTGGGTGTAGTCCTTGCGGCCGAGCATGTTCGGGTCTCCTTTGTGAGTGGAATGGTCTCGCCGACCTCATCGAGGCGTCGCTCGAGGAGTCGTCGTTCGGCGTCGTCGTGCACGAGCGTGAGCGCACGGCGGTAGGCGTCTCTCGCGTCGTCGCTTCGGCCGAGGCGATGCAGCATCTCGCCGCGCGCCGCGTGCAGGTAGTGGTAGTCGTCGAGCGCGAGCTCGTCGATGATCGCCAGCGCGGCCTCGGGGCCGTCGTGCTCGGCCACCGCGATCGCGCGATTCAGCTCGACGACGGGCGAATCGGTCAGCCATGCGAGCTCGCCGTACAGCGCGGCGATCTGGGGCCAGTCGCGCGGGTCCTCCGCGTGCAGCGAGGCGATCGCCGCCTGCACGACGTAGGGGCCGCTGCGGCCACCGTGCGCCATGGCCCGGTCGAGTACCGCCCGTCCGCGGGCGATCTCTGCGGTGTCCCACAGCTCGCGGTCCTGATCGGCCAACAACACGATGTCGCCGTCGCGGATCCGCGCTTCGCGGCGGGCGTCGAGGAGCAGCATCATCGCCAGCAGGCCGTGGACCTCGCTCTCGCCGTGCATCAACTCCGCGAGCGCACCGCCGAGCCAGATCGCCTCGCCCGCGAGGTCGTCACGTCCGCCGTAGCCCGCGTTGAAGATCAGGTAGACGACGGCGAGGACGGCCGTGAGTCGCTCGGGCAACAGGTCGGCTGCTGGAACCCGGAACGGAATCCCGGCCGCCTTGATCTTGCGCTTCGCCCGCACCAGGCGCTGCGCCATCGTCGCCTCGCCGACCAGGAACGCGCGCGCGATCTCGCTGGTGGTCAGGCCGCCGAGGGTGCGCAGCGTCAACGCGACCTGCGCGTCGGTCGCAAGCGCCGGATGACAACACGTGAACACGAGCTCGAGTCGCTCGTCGGGAAATGTGCTGGCGGCCATCGTGTCCTCCCAGGCCTCGGCAGCCCCGAGGAGTCGCGTCTTGGTGACGAGGTTCTGGTCGCGGCGGATGCGGTTGATCGCGCGATTGCGAGCCGTCGTCTGCAGCCACGCGCCCGGGTTGTCGGGTGTGCCGTCGATCGGCCACCGCGCCGCGGCGATCGCGAACGCCTCCTGCGCGGATTCCTCGGCGAGGTCGAAGTCGCCGAGGAATCCGATGAGACCAGCGAGGACGCGGCCCCACTGCTCGCGGAAGACCTCTTCGAGGATCGCTACCACGCCACCCCGGCGAGCGGCCGGATCTCGATCGCCCCGCCCATGCGGGCCGCTGGGATCTTCGAGGCCAGAGCGATCGCAGCGTCGAGGTCGTCGGCCTCGAGGAAGAGGTAGCCGCCGATCGCCTCCTTGATCTCGACGAACGGGCCGTCGGTCGTCAGGGTCTTGCCGCCGTCGACCCGCACGGTCGTGGCCGTCTCGGGCCCCTCCATCCGCTCGCCGGGGGTCACGCCCGGCGTCTGGTTCACGGCCTGGTAGTCGGCGTACACCGCCTGCTTCTCGTCATCGGGGAGACTGTCCCACTCGGGTGACGGTGGCGTCGGGGTGGAGCCTTGATGGATCAGCAACATGTACTTCATGGATTCCTCCTGCTCGTATCAGTCATGCCGACGACAATCGGCGACCACGAAAATCGACATGTGACGGAAAGTTCTCGCGCCCACTACCGTCGGCGTCCATCGTGACCACCACCGAGGCACCACGAACTCGTCCGTTGGCGAACGTGACGACATCGGCCTGGTGGAAGGTCGCGCAAGAGCTCGTGGCGGTCGCGGTCTTCCTGTACGTCTACGAGCTCATCCGCGACAACATCGTCCAGTCCGGTGAACTCGCGATCCGCCACGCGATGTGGGTCGTCGATGCCGAGAAGGCAGTCGGGCTCTTCCAAGAGCGCGGGATGCAGTCGGTGTTCCTGCACTCGTACGGGCTGATCCACGCCTTCAACCTCTACTACGGCGGGACCCACTTCATCGTGCCGGCGGCGGCGCTGATCTGGCTCGGTGTGCGCCATCCCCAGCACTACGCCCGGGCTCGCAACCTGCTCGCGGTCACCACCGCTGTCGGCTTCACCTGCTTCTGGCTGCTGCCCGTTGCACCGCCGCGTCTGTTGCCCAAGAAGTTCGGCATCGTCGATACGATTCACCATCTCGGCGGCACTCGGCTCGAGGCGAACCTCATGGACCGCGCCGGCAACGCCTACGCCGCGCTGCCGAGCCTGCACGTGGCCTGGGCGGTCTGGGTCACGATTGCGCTGTACCCGCTGTTGCGCACGCGCACGGCACGGGTGATCGCTGTGGTCTATCCGATCCTCACGACCATCGTGGTGGTCGCGACCGGCAACCACTTCATCGCCGACTGCGTCACCGGCGCGGCGCTCATCTTTGCCGTGGCCTGGGTACTCGATCGGCTGCGGACACGACGTGCGGCCACTGCGGCCACCGCCGTCGAGCCGACCGTCGACCTCACCAGCTGACGCACTCATTTCGCCGAGGCCACGATGCCGTGCTCGATCGCGAACAGAGCGGCGGCGCCGCGGGTCGAGACGCCGATCTTCGTGTAGATGTGCTGGACGTGATGATCCGCGGTCTTCGCGGAGATCACCAGCCGACCGGCGATCTGCTTGACGGTCAGGCCGAGCGCCAGCAGGCCGAGCACCTCGACCTCACGTCCGGTGAGGCCCGCGGGCAGCGGCGGGTGGGCCGAGCGACGATGGCCCGCCGCCGCGAGCACGCGCTCGACCGCCTCGCCGTCGAGCGCGCCCGACGCGCTCATCGCCCGCAGTTCGAGCGCGGCCTGCTCGATTGTCAATGCGTTGTCGATGAGGACGACCCGAGGTCATCGCCTGGTAGCAGTCGGCCGCCGCGACGACGCGCTGCGTCTCGTCGAGCTGCCCACCCGTGACGCGACGGTGATAGCCCGAACCGTCGAGTCGCTCGTGCGCCGATCCGGCCGACCCGGCGAGCGTGGCCATGTAGGGCACCCGTCGGAGCAACTGGTCGGTCACCAGTGCGTGCGTCTCGGCGCGGTCGCGTTCGTCGCGCGTGAGCGGACCTGCCTTGTCCCAGATGGTGTTCGGCACGGCGACGCGCCCGAGATCGTGGACCAGCGCCGCGGCCTCGGCGTCGGGCCCGCAGGCGTCGAGGGCGAGCGCGGCGACGGCCCGCGAGTGTCCGCTCGTCCACGGCGACTTGAGATCGGCGAAGTCGGCGAGAACCAGCAACGACTCACGGAGCGCCGCTTCGTCGAGCGGGCGGGCCGCGGGCGCCACGGCAAGCGCCGCGTCCCACGGATCGTCGCGCTCGATTTCGCGCCGCCACTGGGTCGCGCCGTCGAGGAGCAGATCGACGAGCGCCGGGTCGTACCCCTTCGCTCGGCGGGCGCGGATCATCGCGAGCGCCCCGTCGAACCCTTCGGCGCGCGAGACAGCCTCGAACTCCTGACTGATCTGCGCGATCCGCATCGGTCGTGGGATCGCCATGCCCTTCGCACCCGACGGCAGACCGCGCCCGTTCCAACGCTCGAACGTCGCCGCCAGCGCGGCGCGCACCGGAGCGTCGAGCCCGAGACGGATGGCGAACGCGTCGGCAACCTCGCACGCCGTCCGGAAGTTGAGCTCGGCCGACTTCTTCCCGCCGGCGAGCACCGAGACGATCGGGCCGACGCGGTCGAGGCCGGACAGACCCGGCCCAGCGCGACTGATCATCATGCGCAAGACGACGGCCGGATCGGCCATGTCGGCTCGGAGTGACTCGGCGCGCAGCTCGATCTCGTCGCCGAACACGACCGCTGTCTCGAACGCGTGGCCGGTGCAGCCGAGGAACCGGACGGCCGACGTCCACCAGGTCGTCGCGCGTTCGGCCGCATCGGCGCCCGCGGCCGCGGCCAGGCGCTGGCCGAGCACCGTGGCCCGCAACTGCGATCCGGGCGGCTGCCCGAACGCGTGGTCCTGGGCCACCGCGAGCAGCGCCGCGACCTCCACCTGTGTGATCTCCGGCCGCACCCACATCACAGTACGAGCGTGCGCCGAAGGCGGCACGCTCCATCAGGACAGCGGTGTGTCGGCGAAGCCGACGAATGGCCGGTCGCAACCGATAGGACCTGTTCCTCGTGAAAATGGGGTGTTCCCCCGATGCGACCGACGAGGGTCGAAGCGCATCCTCGAACACATGACCAACACCACCGACACCATCACCCCATCCACCACCGACAGGAACGTCCAGGCTGTGCAGCACTTCTACGAGGCCTTCGGACGCGGCGACATGGACGCCGTGCTCGCCGATCTCGCCGACGACGTCGACTGGGCGGCCGAAGCCGCCAGCAGCTCGGCGCCGTGGTACGGCAAGTACCTCGGCAAGGCGGCCGTGCCCGGGTTCTTCGCGGCGATCGGCTCGAACGTCGAGATCAGCCAGTTCGACCTGCTGTCGATCACGTCGAACGACACCGACGTCGTCGTCACGGTGCGCTGGGCCTACACGGTCAACGCGACCGGCAAGAGCGCTGCGATGTACATGCAGCACTGGTTTCGCTTCGCCGACGGCAAGATCGTCTTCTTCCGTGGGTCCGAGGACAGCGAGCAGACGGTCGCCGCCTTCTCGTGAGTCCTCTGACTCAGCGCTCGTGAGTCGAGACGGTCAACCGGCCCGGTGCACGGGTCGGTTGGCCAGTCCGACTGCGGCGCCGACTTGATCGGCGAGCGCGACTGCCACGATGCGACGTTCGAGTGACACGGGGGAAGCCGGGGTCGGTTCGAGGATGAATCGGCCGACCAAACGTCCCCGGTCGTGGACCCCGACATCGACTCGCTTGCCGGGCAGTCCGGTCGACGCGGCGCCCCACTCGAGATCACCCATCATCACCCGGCCATCGCGTTCGAGCGTCGCCGTGAGTACCTCCTCGCCGAGGCCGAGAACCGGTTCGTAGCGGCAGCCCCTCAGCTCGAGCAGCTCGCGGATCTCCATGGCGACGACCATCACGATCTGGGCCGCGGGCTCGCCCGACGAGACGAGTTCGGCAATCGCGTGGATTCGCCCGATGTCGTCGCGGCGTTCCTCCGACTGGACGCGGTGGCGGCGTCCACGGATCGCGAGCTCGCCGACGATCACGCCGACGACGAGCAGCACGCCGGCCGTCACCGCATCGTCACGATTGGCGATCGTGAATGAGTCGAACGGCTTGGTGTGGAAGAAGTCGAACCACGCGGCCGCCGAGCACGCTGCCAGCACCACCGCGAGTCGATGGCCGAGCACCGCGACGATCACCACCGCGGCGGCCAGCAGGAGCGCGACGTTCGCGTTGTCGATCCGGTGCCGGAGCGGAACCAACGCCGCCGCGACGACCAGCGGGAGCACGACGGCGAGGCCGCATGCCCACCAGGTCCGTTGACGATCCGATCTCATGTCTCCAGTGAGTCACGGCGGCCCAACACTGCCAAGGGCCTTCACGCCATCCATACGAGCGGGCGATCGATCTTGCCGCGATCTTTTGGTGGTAAGGCCGTTCCGACTCAGCCCTCGTCGGTGCTGGGGTGGAACCGGTACCCCATCCCCGGCTCGGTCAGCAGGTAGCGCGGGCGCGACGGATCGGGTTCGATCTTGCGACGCAGGTTGCCGACGTGGACGCGGAGGTAGTTCGTCTCGTGCTCGTATTCGGGACCCCAGACGTCCTGCAGCAGACGGCGCTGAGTCACCAGCCGCCCGCGGTTGCGAACCAGCACCTCGAGCAGTCGCCACTCGGTCGGAGTGAGGTGCAACTCGGCGCCGTCTCGCCGAAGTCGCTTGTCGGCGAGGTCGATGACGAGGTCGTCCGCGGTGACGACCGACTCCTCGGCCTCGTCGGGTCGCGCGCGACGGAGCGCGGCACGAAGTCGCGCCAGCAGTTCGTCCATGCCGAACGGCTTGCTCACGTAGTCGTCGGCACCGGCGTCGAGCGCGGCGACCTTGTCGTGCTCGGCATCGCGGGCCGACACGACGATGATCGGGATCCTCGTCCAGCCGCGCAGACCGGCGATGACATCGAGACCACTGATGCCGGGAAGGCCCAGGTCGAGGAGCACGACATCGGGGTGTTCGCGGGCGGCGACCGCGAGGGCGTCTTCTCCCGTCGCCGCGAGCCGCACCTCGAACCCGCGTGCCTCGAGGTTGATCTCGAGCGCGCGGCGCATCGGCCCGTCGTCGTCGACGACCAGCACACGACCGCTCTCGGTCCGTTCACCCGTCATGTCGCGACCACGATCGGCGACGGTACGTCATTCGGCACGGCAGCGAGGCGAAGAACCATGGTCGTCCCCCCGCCGGGCGTGTCGTCGATGTCGAGGCGACCGCCCAACAGGTTGGTCAATCCCTTCGCGACGGCGAGGCCGAGTCCCGTGCCGCCGACGGTCCCGTCGCCCAGTCGCTGGAACGGCTCGAACACCTGCTCGCGGCGTTCGCGCGGGATCCCCGGGCCGTGATCGACGACCAACAGCGTCACATCCCTCCCCGTCGAGGCGGCCGTGATCCGCACGGAGCGGTCGTGCGGCGACCACTTCACGGCGTTGTCGACGAGGTTCGCGATGACGCGCTCGGCCAGATCCGGATCTACGTCCCACTGCGGCAGGTCGTCGGCGATGTCGATGTCGATCTCGACGCCGCGGACGTCGAGCCCGGCGATCGATGCGGCGACGATCTCGTCGACGCCAGCGGGTCGTCGGTTGAGCCGCACCGCGCCCGCCTGGATCCGACTCATGCCCAGCAGGTTCGACACGAGATCGGTCAGCCGGTCGGTCTGCACCTCGATCGTCTCGACGAACTCGGCGCGCACTTCGGCGGGCCATTCGATGTCGGTCTGGCGGAGCGACGACGCGGACGCCTTGATGGCCGCGAGCGGTGTACGGAGATCGTGTGACACCGCGGCGAGCAACGCGGCGCGCAGGTCGTTGACCTCGGACAACTGCTGTGCCGCAGCGGCCTCGCGACGGAGGTCCTGCTGGTGGAGCACCGTCGAGATCTGCGCGCAGAAGGCCTCCAACACTTCAGCGTCGGCGCCAGTGAGCCCCTCACCACTGAGTGCGATCATCGAGTCGTCGTCGATCGGCGCGGACGAGCGGGCCGATTCAGGTGATGACGGTGGGTCGACGCCGTCGGAGATGACGACCGCCCACGCACCGTCGGGCGGACGCTGGAGGAAGGAGGCCCCCGACGCCCCCAGCGCCTGACGCACCTGGTTGAGCATTGCTGGCAGCGGGTCGTCGATCGCGTTCGACATCGCCGCCATGGCCGCCAACGTCTCGGCCTCGCCGCGCGCCCGCGCCGCCTCGGCCGCCTGTCGGGCCGCCCGTGAGACCAGCAGTCCCACCACGCCGGCGACGACGACGAACACCACCAGGGCGAGCAGGTTCTCGGGCTCGGCGATCGTGAACGTGTAGAAGGGCTCGGTGAAGTACCAGTTGAGCAACAGGCTGGAGCCGACGGCACAGACCAGCGCGGGCGCCAGGCCCCCGACCGTCGCGACCGCCACGCAACCACTCAGAAAGATCAGAAGATCGCTCGGGAATCCCATGCCGCGCCCCAAGTAGTGGATCAGCGCGGTGAGCACGATCGGGATCGCGAACGCCAGCACCCAGGCAATGACGCGTCGCCGTGTGCTCAGCGTGTCGACGCGATTCGGCATCGCCGGCCGGACCAGTCGCGGACGCGGGTCGTCGGGGGTCTCGGTGGAGATCACCAGGATGTCGATGTGACCCGACAGGCGGATGACGTCGTTGATGACCGACCCCGCGACGAGTTCGTTCCACCGCGATCGCCGCGAGGAGCCGAGCACGATCTGCGTGGCGTTCGCGGCGCGGGCGACATCGACCAGGGTCTTGGCCACATCACCCGACGCGACCTCGCGGTAGCGGCCGCCCAATGCCGCGAGCAACTGCTTCTGCGACTCGAGCGACGGGGTCTCCTTCGCGGCCAGCCCGTCGACCGACCGAACCCGCACGCCCAGTAGTTCGCCCCGCACCCGCGCCGCGAGCCGCGCCGCCCGGCGGATCACCTGGTCACCACTCGGCGCGCCGGTGATCGCGACGACAATTCGCTCGCGGGTCTCCCACCCCTCCGAGATCTCGTGCCGTTCGCGGTAGCTCTGGAGACCCTCCTCGACCTGGTCGGCCACCCACATCAGCGCGAGCTCGCGCAGCGCCGCGAGATTGCCGATGCGGAAGTAGTTGGCCAGCGCCGCGTCGACACGATCGGCGCCATAGATGTTGCCGTGCGCCATGCGGCGTCGCAGCGCCTCGGGAGTCTGGTCGACGAGATGGATCTGGTCGGCCGAGCGCACGATTGCGTCGGGGATGACCTCGCGCTGCGTCGCGCCGGTGATCCGTTCGACGACGTCGTGGATCGACTCGAGATGTTGGATGTTGACCGTCGAGATGACCTCGATGCCGGCCTCGAGCAGCTCGTCGACGTCCTGCCAGCGCTTCTCGTTGCGACTGCCCGGCGCGTTCGTGTGGGCCAGCTCGTCGACCAGGCAGATCGCGGGACGGCGCGCCACGATCGCCTCGACATCCATCTCGTCGAGCACGGTGCCTCGGTAGGCGATCGATCGCCGCGGCACGAGCTCGAGATCACCGAGCTGGCCGATCGTCTGCTGTCGGCCGTGTGTCTCGACGACCCCGATCACGACGTCCGCGCCGCGCTGCGATCGTCGCGCTCCCTCCTGCAACATGGCGTAGGTCTTGCCCACGCCGGGAGCGGCGCCGAGGTAGATCCGAAGCTGACCGCGGGCCATGGGTCGATCCTACGGAATCGCTAGTGCAGCGCGTCCAGGGCGACGTTGAGCTCGAGCACATTGACCCCGGGCTCGCCCAGGAATCCCAGCGCACGGCCATCGGTGTGGTCGGAGACCAGCCCTGCGACCGTTGCCGCATCGAGGTGCCGCTCGGTGGCGACGCGGTCGACCTGCAGCTTGGCGTTGGCAATCGAGATGTGCGGATCGAGTCCCGATCCCGAGGTGGTGACGGCGTCGACGGGCACGTCCACGCCCGGCGACAGGTGGTTCTCGGCTCGGAACGCGGCGACCCGCTTCTGCACGGCCTCGACGAGCGCCGGATTCGTCGGTCCGAGGTTCGACCCTGCCGATGCCATCGCGTCGTATCCGTTGGTGCCCGCCGCGGAGGGGCGCGGGTGGAAGTACTTCGCCGCGGCGAAGTTCTGTCCGATCAGGCTCGAACCGACCTTGGCGCCGTGCACCGTGACGATCGACCCGTCGGCCTTCGACGACATCGTCGACTGCGCGATGCCCGTGATCAGCAATGGGTAGGCGAGACCGAGCACGACGGTGAGCACGACCATCATCAGCACCGCGGGGAGAACCTGTCGGCGGACCATCACTTGACTCCGATCGCGGTGAGCAGCATGTCGATCAACTTGATGCCGATGAACGGCGCGACAAGACCGCCCGCCCCGTAGATGAGCAGGTTGCGCCGCAGGAGTGCGGCCGCGCTCGACGGCACGAACTTCACGCCCCGCAGTGCCAGCGGGATGAGGATCACGATGATGAGGGCGTTGAAGATGACCGCCGAGAGGATCGCTGAACTCGGGCTCGCCAGGTGCATCACGTTGAGCCGGTCGAGCGGATGGAGCACGCCCGCGAACATCGCCGGAATGATGGCGAAGTACTTCGCGACGTCGTTGGCGATCGAGAACGTGGTCAGCGCACCGCGGGTGATGAGGAGCTGCTTGCCGATTTCGACGATGTCGAGCAACTTGGTCGGGTCGCTGTCGAGGTCGACCATGTTGCCCGCCTCTTTCGCGGCCTGCGTCCCCGTGTTCATCGCGACTCCGACATCAGCCTGCGCCAGCGCCGGCGCATCGTTGGTGCCATCGCCGGTCATCGCGACGAGGCGCGAGCCTGCCTGCTCGGCCTTGATGAGTTCCATCTTGTCCTCGGGCGTCGCCTCGGCGAGGAAGTCGTCGACGCCGGCCTCTGCGGCGATGTACTTGGCCGTGATGGGGTTGTCGCCGGTGATCATCACCGTCTTGATCCCCATGGCCCGCAGCTGCGTGAACCGCTCGGCAATGCCCGGCTTGATGATGTCCTTGAGATAGATCACACCGAGCACCTTGGTCGTGCTCGCATCACCCTCGGCCACCACCAAGGGCGTGCCACCGAGCTCGGAAATGCCCCGGACGATGTCGTCGATATCGGGCGGCACGATGCCCGAGCGGTCGGCGACCCAGGCCTTCACCGAATCGGAGGCGCCCTTGCGGATCGAGCTGTGACCGTCGTCGATGCCCGACATGCGGGTCTGCGCGGTGAACGGCACGAGCTGCGCGGTCGGCAGGTCGGGTGGAGTCAGGCCGTGTTTGTTCTCGGCGAGGGTCACGATCGAGCGACCCTCGGGTGTCTCGTCGGCGAGGCTCGATGCCAGCGCGGCGCGGGCCAACTCGTCCGCGGTCACGCCGGGCACCGGTCGGAACTCGACCGCCTGGCGGTTGCCGAACGTGATCGTGCCCGTCTTGTCCATGAGCAACGTGGCCACATCGCCGGCGGCCTCGACGGCACGCCCCGACATGGCAAGCACGTTGCGACGCACGAGCCGGTCCATGCCGGCGATGCCGATCGAGCTCAGCAGTCCGCCGATCGTCGTGGGGATCAGGCACACGAGCAGCGCCGTGAGCACGATGATCGTCTGCTTCGCTCCGCTGTAGACCGCGAAGAACTGCAACGTCACGGTGGCCAGGAGAAAGATGATCGTCAGGCCCGCGAGCAGGATGTTCAGCGCGATCTCGTTGGGGGTCTTCTGTCGAGCTGAGCCCTCGACCAGCGCGATCATCCGGTCGACGAACGTCTCGCCGGCACGAGCGGTGATCCGCACCTTGATCTCGTCGCTCAGCACCCGGGTGCCGCCCGTGACCGCCGAGCGGTCGCCACCCGATTCGCGGATGACCGGAGCCGACTCACCGGTGATCGCCGATTCGTCGACCGTGGCGATGCCCTCGACGACCTCACCGTCGGACGGGATGATCTCGCCGGCGGTGACCACGACGACGTCGTCGAGGTCGAGCAGTGAGGACGAAATCTCGACGATCGCTCCGTCGGCGCCGACCTTTCGGGCCAGCGTCTCGCTGCGGGTCTTGCGCAACGTGTCGGCCTGGGCCTTGCCGCGCCCCTCGGCGACCGCTTCCGCGAAGTTCGCGAACAAGACCGTGAACCACAGGAACAACGACACCACCCCCGCGAAAACGTTCTCCTGGGCGGTGCTCGATCCGAGGTGCTTGAGGAACAGGACGGTGGTGAGGATGCTGCCGACCAACACCACGAACATCACCGGGTTCTTGGCCTGGGTCCTGGGGTGGAACTTCCTGACGCTGTCGACGAGCGCCGTCCTGGCGATCTCGGCGCTGAACATCTGCGCCGAGGCCTTGCCGG
>JAYTFP010000145.1:0-7276 GCA_043734285.1 Acidimicrobiaceae bacterium | reverse complement strand
GGTCGCGCTCGTCGAACGTCGCCCGGTCTGGTGGTACGCCGCGGTGATGGCGCTGTGGGTGAACGTGCACGGATCGTGGCCCATTGCCGTGTTGCTCGTCGCGGTGTGGGCGACCCGCGAGGTCGCCTCGCGGCGTTGGACGCTGCGGCAGGGCGTCGAGACGTTGCTCTGGGCGCTCGGCGGTACCGCGGCAGCGGCGCTGATCGGACCGTACGGCGCCGACCTGCTGACGTTCCCGATCGAGATGGCGCGCCGGTCGAGCACACTGGCTTTCGTCCGCGAGTGGCGCGCCCCCGACGTCACCTCGCTCAGCACCCTCCTCTTCGCGGGCGAGGTGGTATTGGTGGGCGTCCTCATGTGGCGGCGGCGCGCGTGGGGTGCGCTGACGGTCGCCACGATCTTCGTCGCCCTCGCTGCGATGAGCGCCCGCAACGTCGCGCTCGCGTCGGTCACCCTCGTGCCGCTCGCGGCGCCGGCGTTCTCGGGCCTCGGATCGCTTCGGGTCGGGCGACCACCGTCACCGCGTCGTCGTTCGACCGTGTTGTGGGCGGCCGTCGTCGCGGTCATCGGACTCATCGTCGTCACGCCCGACTACCACCTCGCTGCGTATCCGACCCAGGCGGTCGACTGGCTCGAGGCCAGGGGTTGGGTGGCCTCGCCGACCGTGCGCGTGATCAGCCACGACTACGTCGGCAACTATCTCGAATGGCGGTTCGGCACACGCGCCCACGTCTGGCTCGACGACCGGATCGAGATCACGCCCCACTCGCGTCTGCGTGACTACGTCGCGCTGTTGTCGGACGATCCGCAGTTCGAGACGAGGCTGGCGCGCTACTCGCCCGACATCGTGCTGTGGGAGGTCGACTCGGCGCTCGCACACGAACTCGAGTCATCGAGCGGCTACCGCGTGATCTACCGCGACACCGTCGCCGTGGTCGCGTGTCGCGTCGGCGGCACCGTCGCCTGCTGAACGCGTTGCGCCGCGTCGGCATCGCGTGGACCACCGAGTGATGCCACCGCGGCTTCGACGCGGCGACCGAAAGCGCGGGTGGACTCGTACGGACCCGCCGTCAGCGCGACGCCGAACCGCACCGTCACGCGGTGGCGGCGGGGGAGCGACGCGCCCTTGGGCAGGACCAGCTCGGTGTGGTCGACGAACACCGGGACGACCTGCACGCCGGTTCTCGACGCGATCCATGCCGCGCCCGGCTTGAACGACCGCATTGCATCGCCTGTCGTGCGGCCGCCCTCAGGAAACACGAGGAGCGACCAACCGTCGGCGATGATCTCCTCGGCTCGGGCGAGCGATTGGCGCGTGGCGCGATCGCGCTCGACAGGGATGGTCCCGAGCAGCGTCGTGACGAGCCGGGCGCGGATCGCCGACGTGTAGAAGTAGTCGGCCGCGGCGGCGATCACCAGGCGTTGTCGCACCTCGGCTGGAAGCGACGCGACGATGACCGCGCTGTCGACGTGACTGCGGTGGTTGCTCACGACGACGACGGGGCCGGTGAGGTTCCTCACGTGGTGTCCACCGAGTGTCGTGGTCGGGGCGATCATTCGGTGCAGTGGTCCGAGGATGCAGGTCCACACGAGACGGCGAATGGTGACCCACGGCTGGCGGCGGCCGTAGGTCGAGTCGTAGTTCGTGGGATCGATGTGAGATTCGACCCCGACGAACGGCATTGCGTTACGTCGGCGGTGCGCGGCCGGCGTCGGCGACCCGACGTCGGCGGGCGTGGCGCTCGAGTGCGAGGCGGATCATCTCGTCGAGCAGGGCTGAATAGCTGAGGCCCGTCGCCTGCCACATCCGCGGGAACATCGAGATGGGGGTGAAGCCGGGGAACGTATTGATCTCGTTGAGCAGGAAGCCGCGGCCGCCCTCCTCGTAGAACACGTCCACGCGAGCCAGCACCTCGGCGCGCAGAGCGGAGTAGGCGCGAAGTGCGAGACGCTCGAGGGCGGCGATCTCGTCGGCCGAGAGATCGGCGGGGATGACGAGCTTCGCCGAGCCGTCGACGTACTTGTCGTCGTAGTCGTAGAAATCGGCGCCGGGCACGATCTCGCCGGGCACCGAGCAGCGAGGCTGGTTGTTGCCGAGTACGCCGATCTCGATCTCGCGACCGACGACGGTCTCCTCGAACACCAGTCGCTCGTCGAAGCGCAGAGCGTGGGCGACCGCCACAGCGAGCCCGGGCGCGTCGACCGCCTTGCTCACTCCGACCGAGCTGCCCATGTTGGCGGGCTTCACGAAGATCGGGAAGCCCAGGTCGGCGGCGATCTCGGCGAGCAGATCGTCGTCGATCTCCCACTCGGCCGCCGAGCGGAACCGAGCCTGCGCGACGCCGTTCGCGGCGAGCACCTCTTTCGCCTTCGACTTGTCCATCGCGAGCGCCGATCCGAGGACGCCCGCGCCGACGTAGGCGACGTCGGCCAGTTCGAGGAGTCCCTGGATGGTGCCGTCCTCGCCGTTCGGGCCGTGCAGCACGGGGATGACAACGGTGGTCGACGGGGCGTCGGACTGCAGCGCGAGCTGCGGTTCGATCGCGGTGCCGCCGGTCGGCAGGCTGATCGGCGCATCGGCGCCCGACCGTGCGAGGAGCTCTGTTGCCTCGTGTGCGATTGCCCACGTGCCGGAGCGGTCGATGCCCACCGGCACGAGTTCGTAACGCTCGGGGTCGAGTGCGGCCATGACGTGCGCGGCCGAGATGCACGAGATGTCGTGCTCGGCTGATCGACCCCCGAACACGACGACCACTCGCAGACGTTCGTTCGGTGCCATCCGCAGAGTCTAAGGGTGACCAGAAGGCGTGTAGTCGGCTGCTGCGACCGTCCGTCGGCTTCGCCGACGACAGAGCTCTCCTCATGGATCGTGCGCCTGGCGGCGCCCGCTCTACGATCGGTCGGATGCGCCTGCGGCTCTCCGACCTCGCCACCATGACCGATGGCGAGGTGATCGGCGCGGACGTCGAGATCGACGGTGCCGCGATCGATTCGAGGACGATCGAGCGTGGTCAGCTGTTCGTGGCGATCCGCGCTGCTCGTGACGGCCACGATTTCGCGGCGAATGCGGTCGCGGCCGGTGCGAGCGCCGTGATGGTCGATCACCGGGTCGACCTCGATGCCGGGGTGCCACAACTCGTGGTCGGCGACACGATCGACGGGCTGAGCCGCTGCGGATCGCTCGCACGCAAACAGCTCACCGGCCCTGTCATCGCGATCACGGGGTCGGTGGGCAAGACCTCGACGAAAGACCTCCTCGCGGCGATCTGTCGCGAAGCGGGGGTGACCACCG
The DNA here is from genome assembly GCA_043734285.1 of Acidimicrobiaceae bacterium. Taxonomy (GTDB): domain Bacteria; phylum Actinomycetota; class Acidimicrobiia; order Acidimicrobiales; family Microtrichaceae; genus JAYTFP01. Next base: position 3,984 of record JAYTFP010000145.1, on the reverse strand, counting down.
CGAGCGAGAAGTCGCTGAACAACGAGATGGGTGTGCCGCTGACGCTGCTCAATGCCGCCGAGGCGACCGAGTGGACGGTCATCGAGATGGGCGCTCGGGGCCACGGTCACATCCGGCACCTGTGCTCGATCGTCTCGCCGACCATCGGAGTGGTCACGACCGTCGCGGCGGCACACACCGAGTTGTTCGGAACCGTCGAAGAAATCGGCACTGCGAAGTCGGAGCTGGTGGCGGCGTTACCCGAGTGGGGCACCGCCGTGCTGAACGCCGAGGTCGAGTTGGTCTCGTCGATGGCGTCGGTGACGAAGGCCGACGTGCTGTTGTTCGGCGACGACGGCGAGGTCTACGCGACGGGCGTCGAGCTCGACGATGATCTGCGCCCCAGTTTCATGTTGCACTCGCCGTGGGGCGTCGCCGAGATCCGTCTCGCCGTCGCCGGCATGCAGAACGTCATGAACGCGCTGGCCGCGTCGGCCGCCGCGCTGGCCGCGGGAGTGCCGCTGCGCCACGTCGCGGCCGGACTCGCACGAGCCGAGCTCTCACCCTGGCGCATGCAACTGCTTCGGACACCGACTGGTGGGCGCGTGCTCAACGATGCCTACAACGCGAGTCCGGCCTCGATGACGGCCGCGCTGGTGGCGCTCAGTCAGCTCGACGTCGACCGGCGCGTCGCGGTGCTCGGTCTGATGGCCGAGCTGGGTGACATCTCGGCGACGGAGCATCGCCACGTCCGCGACTTCGCCGAGTCGCTCGGCATCCGCATCCTCGCGGTGGGCACCAGCCTCTACGGCGACGGTGTCGAGGTCGTCGAGCTCGACCAGGTGGTCCGCCGGCTCGGTGAGATGGGTGCGGGCGATGCGGTGCTGCTGAAGGGCAGTCGTGTCGCGGGCCTCGAGGTGTTGGCGGGCGAGCTGCTCAGAGGAACGGCGTAGGCGCCGAGTCGGCCAGGTGCTGCGGTTCGAGCGGCGTCGATCGCAGGTTCGCGTAGCCGACGAGCGCGAGGGCCACCGCGGCGCCGAACAACATGACGGGTCGGTGGCCGATGTCATCGATCACGAGGCCGGCGAGGTAGGTGCCGACGGGCACGAGGCCTGCCCAGCCCATCATCCAGAGCCCCATCACCCGCCCGCGCACCTCGTCGTCGACCGCCTGCTGCAGCGCGGTCGACAGGGCGGTGATGACGAGGAAGTAGAAGAACCCCGTGGCCGCAACGACCGGGTAGGCGGGACCCGGCGAGCGAAGCAATGCGAAGATGGCCAGGGTGACGCCGAAGCCGGTCAGCCCCACTCGGGTGACCAACGTGCGTGACAGTTGCGAAAGGACCGTGCCGACCGCGACCGCGCCGATCGCCGCGCCGAGTCCGAAGCTGCTGAACAGCAATCCGAATCGGCTGTCGGGCAGGTGCAGGTTGGACCGTGCGAACCCCTTCATCTGGTAGATGTACGCGAGCGAGCACAGCGAGTAGATCGCGACGGTCACCAGGGCCCGTCGCATCACCGGGTCGAGGCGTGCCGCATGCAGGCCACCGGCGAGTCGCTGCAGCGGCGTCTCGGTGTGGGTGTGGTTGGGCCGTCCGTCGAAGTCGACGAGCAGCAGCGCGGCGATGACGAACAGATAGGTCGCGGCGTTGACGACGAACACGTTGGTGGGTCGGTGCAGGAATGCGATGGCCGCGAGCAGGGGGCCGACGACCCGCGACGCGTTCATCTGTGCGGAGTTCAACGAGACGGCGCCGGCGATGTCGGCGCGGCCGACGAGCGCGGGGAGCGTGGCGGCCGCGGCCGGCCCGTTCGCAGAACTGGCGATGCCGATGCCGAGGGCGCAGAGCACGACGGCAAGCTTCGACGGATGATCGCCCGCGGCAACGGCGGCGAGGCCGAGGCTGAGGATCAGCTGGACCGCCGCGGCGGAGATCATGATCGTCTTGCGGTTGACGACGTCGGCGAGCGCGCCCCCGAAGGGCGACAACACGAGCATGGGCCCGAGTTGGGCGAGGGTGACGAGCCCGACGTACGACGCGTGATGGCTGAGATGGTCGGCGAATGCGAGCAATGCCACGTTCTGCATCCACGTGCCGATGTTCGACGCGAACGCGCCGAGGAAGACCCAACGGAAGGCCGTGTGGGCAAAGGCGGCGCGGGGGGAGCCGGGCCGATGCAAGGTCGCGGTGGCCACGTGCGGAGAGTACGGCGTGTCCACGGGCATCGCCGCATCGATTGCGACGGCCCTGGAAGGATGTCGGCATGCGACGACGGCTGCTGATCACGGCCACGTTCGTCGGGATCGCAGTGGTCACCTACGGCCAGTTGCTGCGCTCCACCTTCCTCGCCGACGATTACAACCTGCTGTTCGACGTGCTGCATCACGCGCCGTTCGGCGACATCGCGGCCACCGGTGGCGAGCGCGTGATCCGGCCGCTGTCGTTCGCCACGGTCTGGCTCGATCACGCGATCTTCGGGCTGCACCCATGGGGCTACTTCGCGACGAGCGTCGCGATCCATGTGGCGAACTCGCTGGCCGTCGTGCTGCTCGCGGGTCGACTGCTCGGCGCGCTGGTGGCGCCGTGGGGGCCGGAGCGTGAGCGCAGCAACGCGACAGCGCCGCTGCTCGCCGGGCTCGTGTTCCTGGTCCATCCGTCGCACACCGAGGCGGTGTCGTGGATCAGCGCAAGGGTCGACCTGGTGGCCACCGCGTGTTCCCTCGCGGCGATGATGGCCTGGTTGCCACGGGAGCGGGGCGTGCGTGGCGCGCGGCGTCATGCAGCGTCGCTCGTCGCGTTCGGCGCCGCGCTGGCGAGTAAGGAGTCGGTGCTCATCCTCCCGCTCGTTCTGTCACTGTTCGAGGCGGCGCGGGCGTGGGTCGCTGCCGAGTGGGGAACCCCCGTGAGCGTGAGACTCCGCGCCTGTGCGCGGGTCGCACTTGCGCCGCGGTTCCATTACCTGATGCTGGTGGCGTACCTCGGAATCCGCTGGGCGGTGGTCGGAACGCTGGGGAGCTATGGGACGGGCAGTCAGTTCGGCGGATCGGTGGCGCGCGTCATCGCGAACGCGGCTGAAGGGGTGGCGCGTGCCTTCCTGCCGGGGATGCCCCGATGGGCGTGGGTCGTCGCGGGAGGCGTCGTCGTCGGAGCGGCCATCGTTGCCGTGGTGTCGGCGCGTCGTGATGGTGCGATCCGTCGATCGAGTGTGTCGATGGTCGTGGTGCTCCTGTGCGTGCTCATCTGCAGTGCGCCGATGGCGACACTCGGTGTCTCGCCGATCGCGACGGGCGGTGAGCGACTCGTCTACCTGCCGTCGGTGTTCTCGTGCATCGCCATCGCCTGGTTGGTGTCAATGGTGCGGGTACGCGGCACGTGGGCTCGGGTCGTTCCGGTCGGTACGGTGGTCGTCGCGGCCGCGTCGCTGGTATGGATCGAATCGGTCTGGGTCGACGCCGGACGCGCGGCCGACGCGGTCGTGCAGGCCTCGGCGACGTGGCAGCGCGACGAGCCGGTGGTGGTGCTGGTGTTGCCCGACAGCATCCGCGGCGCGCTGGTGTATCGCAACGGACTCGACGCGATGCTGCGCCTTGAGCACGGGTGGACGAAGGCGAAGTCGACGGTCGTGACGTTCCCGCGTCTGTCGGATCGCCTCGAGCCGATCGGCGTGATGGCGGGTGACGGGCCGGGGCGGTGGTGGATCGATCCGTGCGGGCGTGATGATCTGCTGGCTCCCGCCGGCGCGGACGCGAAGGTCGTTCGGGTGGAGAGTCGTCGCTTCGAGATCGAGCTCGATGAGCAATCGCGGGGGAGCGCGGTGTGGTCGTATTCGGCGGGCGCGTTGCGACGTGTCGATGTCGGCGATGGGGTCGGCGATAGGTTGTCGTTGCGCTGCTGATCCGCGCCAGTGGGCCCGTCGGTGCGCCGAACGGCCCGTGTTACAGTCCTCGACGGTTTCGGGCGATTAGCTCAGTTGGTTAGAGCGCTGCCTTCACACGGCAGAGGTC
>JAYTFP010000144.1:0-1953 GCA_043734285.1 Acidimicrobiaceae bacterium | reverse complement strand
ACGGTGCCGTGGATCGACGCGAAGTACTACGCGTCGACGCAGGTCATGGACGAGGCCCGTCACGTCGAGGTGTTCGCGAAGTACCTCGACACCAAGCTCAACGGTTACTACCCGATCAATGCCCACCTCAGGATGCTGCTCGACGACATCGTCAACGACAGCCGCTGGGACATGACCTATCTGGGCATGCAGATCATGGTCGAGGGCCTGGCTCTGGCCGCTTTCGGATTCATCCACATGATGACCACCGAACCGCTGCTCAAGCAGCTGCTCCGCTACGTGATGAGCGACGAGGCGCGCCACGTCGCGTTCGGCGTGCTCTCGCTGAAGGAGTACTACGAGGGTCTGTCCGATGTCGAGATGATGGAGCGCCAGGAGTTCGCGTTCGAGGCCTCGGTGCGCATGCGTGACCGCTTCCTCCAGCAGGAGGTCTGGGAGCGGATGGACATCCCCGTGCGGGGCGCCGTCGAAGCGGTGATGAACACGCCCGCACGCCAGCTGTTCCAGATGATGCTCTTCTCGAAGATCGTGCCGAACTGCAAGAAGCTCGGCCTGCTCGACCGCAACGACGGCTGGCTGCGTCACCGCTACGAAGAGCTCGGCGTGATCCAGTTCGAGGATCTCACCGACACGTCGAACGAGTACGAGGCGTTCGCCCTCGGCGACGGCGAACTGTCGGCCAGCACGGCGGCGATGGTCTGATCTGGGGCGGCCCCGAACTGGGGGTCAAGTCGGAACGGCCGAAACGTCGATAGGCCCTGTGAGTCCGTTCTCACAGGAGCCTCCATGTTCGACCTTCCCCCGGTGTTCTGGGTCGCCGCCATCGCGGTGTGCGCCGCGGTGACGACCGTCGCGGTCGTTGCCCGTCATCATCTCGTCGCCCGCGTACACGCCATCGCGGCCGAGGCCGAGCAGATCGCGACCAAACGCCTACCGACCGTGCTCGACGCGCTCCGCAACGCGTCTCCTGACGCCGTGCTCGGGGTGCTCCCCACCGTCGACATCGTCGCCGACGACGACATCGGCACGATTGCCGACGCGTTCAACAGCGTGTTGAAGGCATCGGTCGAGGTCACCATCGACCACGCACGACGGCACGCCGAAGTGCTCACCAACCTGCTCGTCAGCCTGGGGCGACGAAACCAGGCGTTGATCGATCGCCAGCTCGAACTGGTCGACCGGCTCGAGGCCGAGCACGAGGATCCGGCGACGCTCGAGGGCCTCTTCCAACTCGACCACATGCTCACGACCATGCGGCGCAACGCCGAGAACCTGCTCGTGCTCGCCTCGGATGCACCGGCTCGCCGCTGGACCGAGTCGGTGGAGATGGCCGACGTGATCCGCGGGGCGGTGTCCGAGGTCGACCAGATGGCTCGTGTCGTCGTCGAGGTGGCTCCTGACGACGACACGGTCGTTGCGGGTCGGGCGGCAGTCGACCTGTCGCACCTGATCGCGGAATTGGCCGACAACGCAGCGAGCTACTCGTCACCCGAGTCGAACGTCGTCGTGCGCGGCGAGGTGCGGCCACACGGCTATCGGATCTGGGTCCTCGATCAGGGATTCGGCATGTCGGAGGAAGTCCTCGAGGTGGTCAACGCCACTCTCGCCGACGGCGGGCGCATGGACGATCTCGTCGCCGACCGGGTCGGCTTCCAGGTCGTCGGCCGGCTCGCCCAGCGCCTCGGGGCTGCGGTGCGCCTGCAGTCGAATCCGAGTGGAGGACTGGCGGCGAGCATCGCCGTGCCCGCGTCGATCCTCGAGACGCGTGAGGCGAGCCCGGAGTTCGATGCCGATGACGTCACGATGCGCCACGCGGGGATCCTCCCGGCCGTCCCGCGACCGATCACGATGCCGGCGACCTTCGTGGTTCCGATGACGCCGACACCGGAACGTGTCGCTCCGGGCGCGGCATTCGAGCCGTTCGGGGCGCCGCCTTTCGAATGCGATCAGTTC
>JAYTFP010000143.1:0-2801 GCA_043734285.1 Acidimicrobiaceae bacterium | reverse complement strand
TCCATGCCGTAGTCGTCGAACCACCAGCGCGCTTCGCGTATCGCGTTCGGTGCGGTGCGCAGGTTCGGGTCTTGGTGCAGGTCTTCGGGCGTCGGGCCGACTCGGCTGGCGACCTCGGTGAGGGCCGCGAGGTCGAGGTCGTAGCACTCGACGGCGTTCAATCCGAGCAGCAGTCGCGTGTCTTCGATCGACACCTCGCGGAAGTCGGTCTCGAGTCGCTCGACCGTGTTGGGCCACGAGCCCTCGGGATGCGGATAGTCGGTGCCCCACATCAGCGCGTCGATCCCGTTGACGTGGCGCCGCCGGATCTCCTCGCGGCTCATGGTCGACGCGCCGATGAACACGTTCGTGCCGAGGTACTCGGACGGCAACCGCTGGATCAGGCCCTTCGTCCGTGAGTTCAGCTTCTTCACCTTGCCGTTCGCCCCGAACGTGGTGTCGGCCTTCCACAGCAGATCACCCAGCCAGTACGAGCCGCACTCGACCACCGCGTAGCGAAGGCCCGGGAACTTGTCGAACTTCCCCGACAGCAGGAGCTGCCACAGGATGCGGTGCGTCCAGAACGGCACCTCGAGGACGAACTGGGCGATGTTGTCGTTGTACGAATCCCAGTCGCCCTCGCCCGAGTGGGTGTGCACGACCAGGCCGGCCTCGGCGCACGCGGCCCAGATCGGGTCGTAGACCGGGTGGCCGTACGACGGGTGGCCGTGCCACATCGTCGGCACCATGATCCCCTTGATGCCGGGTTTGCCCGCGAGCGTCTCGATCTCACGGAGCGACTCGTCGATGTCGTGGATGATCGGTACCAGCGCGACGCCGTTGCGGCGCACCGGATCGGTCGCGCAGAAGTCTTCGAGCCAACGGTTGTGTGCGCGCGCTCCGGCGAACGCGAGCGCCGGGTCGGTGATCGTGCCGGCCGCGAGCCCCGCGCCGAACGGTGGCGACTCCTGCCCGGTCACCGAGTCGCCGTCGGCGAAGATGATCTCGCCCGCGATCCCGTCGGCGTCGAGCGCCTTGTCGCGGATGTCGGGGTCATACGCGCCGCGGAGACCCTCGGCGTTCTCGCTCTCCCACTTCGACACGTACTCGCCGTTCACCTCCTCGACGAGGCGCCGGTGGTGATGGCGCTCACGAACCCACTCGTCGAACTGCGGATGGAACTTCGACTCGAGGAAGTCGCGGTACTCGGCGACCTGGAGCCCCGCGTGCGTGTCGGACGACACGATCACGTAGGGCTCATTGCTGGTGGCGACACCGTCCAGCGGATCGGTCATGGCTCACGCTCCTTGCGAATGACTTGCACGGCGTTCTAGAATCTCTTGCACACTGTTACAGAAATCGATGCGGCAGGCAAGCGCACATGACGACATCCACGACCGGGAGCGCACCGACGGGCACGGGGCGACGAGCGGGGCTCGACCGCGACGAGATCGTCGACCGCGCCCTTGCGCTGGTCGAGGCGCACGGCGCAGCTGCGTTGACGATGCGCAAGCTCGCCACCGAACTCGGGGTCACGACCACCACCATCTACTGGCACGTCGGCGGCCGCGACGAGTTGGTGACCGCCGTCATCACGCGTCTGTCGCAGCAGCAGGCCGACGTCGAGATCAGCGGCAACCATCCGCGTGACCGCGTCATGTCGGTGGTGCGCCACCTGTGGTCGAGCGCGATCGCGCACCGCAACGTCACGGCGCTCGCCCATCAGGTCGGCGCCACGTCGCTGCTCGAGATGCCGCTCGAAGTCGCGCTCGCCCGCGAGCTCGAAGCATCCGGACTGTCGGGCGACGATGTCCGCGACGCTCTGCGGGCGATCCTGATGTGCATCGCCGGGTTCCTCGTCGTGGCCTTCCGCAGTGACGGACGCGTGCCGGAACCGCATCAGGAGCGATCACTGTGGCGCCAGGTCGACGACCGGCAGATCGACCCGGGTACCCTCGCCGCGTTGCAGCGCCCGCCCGACCTCCCGTCGTTGTTCGAGACCACCCTCGAGGCCGTCGTCGGCGCGTTCGTGCCCGACTCACCCACCACATCGGGAGCCCACCGTGACTGATCCGCTCAGAAGCCGAGCGAACACGCCGAAGCCGAACGTGGACGGGCTTCCGTCGGCTTCCCCGACAGACCGCTCTCTCGATGGAGGGCGCCGCCTGGCGGCGCACCCTCTGGTCCGACCGGCCGAGATCGCCGGCTGGCCGAAGCTGGTACTGACCTACGCGACCGACCCGTCGTGCATCGCCGCGCTGCTCCCACCGGGCCTCGAGGTGTGCGGCGATCCGATCGTGCAGATCGGCGTGTACTGCGTGCCGGTCCAGGGCGAGCCCGAGCACGGCGTGAGCATCAAGGTGCCCGCCCGTGTCGGCGGCATCGAGGGCCGGTACTCACTCGGGATCGGCATCGACCAGGAATCGGCGATCTTCATGAGCCGCGAGACGAACGGCCAGCCGAAGTTCCCGTGCTCGGTGCGCTTCTTCCGGCTCGGCGACGAGGTGCATGCCAGTGCGACCCACCAGGGCACGACGTTCTTGTCGTACCGCGGCACCGTGACAGGCGCGGGCGAGCCGGACGACGCGTTCGAGGACAACGAGTGGTGGATCAAGGTGTCGCGCGCCGTGGGTGGTCGCGAGGGCTACGACTTTCCGCCCCATGTCGTGCGCGTGCGAAGCGCCGGAGTGACGACCCACATCGAGACCGTCGAGGGCGAGCTCGTGATGACCGACAGCGCATGGGATCCGATCGCCGAGTTGTTGCCGATGGAGGGCCCTGCGACCGCAACGCTGGTCACGGCCCGGCACGCCGCCCGCGAG
>JAYTFP010000142.1:0-6918 GCA_043734285.1 Acidimicrobiaceae bacterium | reverse complement strand
CTTCGACTGCCTCCGCGCCGACTACGAGGCCGCCTTCCTCGCTCTGCCCTCGACCGCTCGCACGCCGATGCAGGGTCTCGACCTGCTCTGGGACCAGATGCTCGACCAGCGCCTCGCCGCGGCCTACGAGTTGTTCACCGCGGCGCGCACTGACGACGACCTGCGCGCGAGTCTCGAGCCGGTCGTCAAGGCGCACACCGACCGCATCCACTCGATGGCCGAGACGCTGGTCGTCGGCGCCGACGCCGCGATGGTCCACGACATGGTCGACCTCGCGCTGGCGGCGATCCAAGGGCTGGTCATCAACCAGATGGCGCTGCGCGACGAGTCGCAGGTGCAACGTCTCCGCGCCGCGCTCGAGCTGTTGGCGATGACCATGACGTCGACCGAACCCATCGAAGAGGCGGAGCACGCACGATGACCGAGATGATGATCACCGCGATCGCGATCCCCTTCTTCCTGATCAGCATCATCTGGGAGGTCCGCGTCGTCGGTCGACGGCGCGCCGCGGGCGACCGCAGCATCCTCGGCTACGAGAAGCGCGACACCTGGGCAAGCGTCCTTATGGGCCTGGTCTCGCTCGCGACGGTCGCCTTGCTGAACCTCGCGATCATCGCGATCTCCGAGGTGCTGTGGCACCACCGCGTGACCGACCTCGGCTCGTCGTGGCTCGGTTGGACGGTGGCGATGATCGGCTGGGACTTCGCCTACTACTGGACGCACCGTTGGGAACACGAGGTCCGCTTCTTCTGGGCGGCGCACGTCAACCACCACAGCTCCGAGTACTACAACCTCTCGACCGCCTTGCGTCAGCCCTGGACGCCGCTGCTCATCCTCGCGACGTTTCCGCCACTCGCGCTGCTCGGCGTCAGTCCCGAGCTCATCATGGCGGCCGGCGGCGTGAACCTCCTCTACCAGTTCTGGATCCACACCGAGGCCATAGATCGCCTGCCCGAGTGGTTCGAGTTCATCTTCAACACGCCGTCGCACCACCGGGTGCACCACGGCACCAATCCGCAGTATCTCGATCGCAATCACGGCGGCATCCTCATCCTCTGGGACCGCATGTTCGGATCGTTCGAGCCCGAGGTCGACCGCGTCCTCTACGGCATCACCAAGAACATCCACACGTTCAACCTGTGGCGCATCTTCGACCACGAGTACGTCGCGATGTTCCGCGATGCAGCGCGGGCGACCACGTGGCGCGACCGGTTCGGCTACGTGTTCCGGGGTCCGGGTTGGGCGCCTGCACCGGCACTCGCGGTGTCGTCGGGTGTGAACGAGGCGAGGATGCCGGCAGCACCGTCCTCCCACGACGGCGGCCGGTAGTCGACCAACGCCGCCCGGCGTGCCTCGTGGTGCGCCGCATCACGCATGTGCAGGTCCACGAGCGCGACGAGCGCGTCGAGATCGTGCGGATCGAAGTACTCGGCATATGCGCCACCCGCCTCCGGCAGCGCGCCGCCGGTCGAGGCAAGCGTTGGCACGCCGTTGCCCAACGCCTCGATGACTGGCGTGCCGAACCCCTCGTAGAAACTTGGCTGCACGGCGAGGAAGGCATGCCGGTAGAGCGCGTCGAGGAGCCTGTCGTCGACCTTGTCGAGCCAACGGAATCGCCCGCCCTGGTCGGGATGCGTGCGCATCCGTTCGATCAGGTCCGCGGTCATCCAGCCGGTCTTGCCGACGAGCACCAGCGAGAGATCGTCGTGTGAGTCGCGGAGGCGCTCGAACGCGCCGATGAGCAACGCCTGGTTCTTGCGCGGCTCGACCGTCGCGACGCTGAGGAGGTAGCGGCCCGCCGGCGCCTCTGCCGGTCGCGGAAGACCTTCCTCGGCCCGCGTGAAATTCGCGCCCATCGTGATCAGCGGCGTGTCGAGGGTGCGCGTCACGCCGACTCGTTCGGCGAACTCGACGACGTCGCGTTTGCTGCACCGTGAGATGCACACGAACTTGTCGGAGTATTCGAGGTGAGCGCGCACGAACCGGTCGAACAACTTGATCTGCCCCGCGTCGAACCACTGCGGGAACTGCTCCGGCATGACATCGGCGATCAGGGTCGTGGTGGTCACGCCCTCGGCGCGCAGTCGCGGGAGCAGCACGTCGCGAGTCGGCGCGTTGTGCCACGCGGCCTCGAGATCGAACAGGTACGACCGCTCGGGCCAGGTAGAGATGCGCAGCGCGGCATGCGACGCGGGGTGGTCGCGCACGCGCCGTCGTCGAGCGAGTTCGTCGCGTCGCGCTTGGACGCGCGGCGTGTGGATGACGCGTCGTAGCGCCATTTTCAGTGCGTCGGGCAGCGGATCGGACAGCGCGGCCAGTCGCGACGCGGGCGGCGCGGCCGGAGCACGGAATGTCGCGAGTCGGTCGGCTTCACCGGCATCGAGGCGACGGAACGCATCGCACTCGGCGCACCACACCACTGGGATGAAACAGACCGGCGACTCGTCACCCTCGCCGGGCAGCCGCGCCAGCAACTCGCGCGTGTGGCGCTGGAAGCCGGTGAGGTACGGGACGGCGAGCGTGTTCGTCACCTCGACCCAGACCGTGCGAGTCGCGCTCATGGCAGCAGGTACTCGCGAACGATCGCTTCGTACCGCAGACCGATCGCGGCCCAGTCGCAGTGTTCCTCGACGTATCGGCGGCCGGTCGCGGCGCGCTCGACGGTCGATGACGACAGCAGCGACGCCACTCCCTCGGTCAGGCCGTGAAGTTCAGTGGTGACGAGTCCGGCCTCCTCCGCGTCGACGCCGCGAGCGCCCACGAGCGTGGACACGACGGGCAGCCCGGCCGCAAGGTAGGTCAGCAGCTTGAGGTTGCTGCCGCTGCCGGCCTCCATGGGGTTGAGCGCGAGGTCGCACCCGGCGAGGAGCAGGTCGAGCGTGTCGTCGTCGACCAGCCCGAGCAGGTGGACGTTCGACGGGATGTGCCGGCGCCGCAGCGACGCCGAGTGCCGACCGGCGAGCACGAAGTCGATGTCGGGCATCCCGGCGGCCGCGGCGATGATCGCCCGACCGGCCTCGATGTTCGGCCGGTGACCCGATCCGACGAACAACGCGGTCGGATGACCGGCGCGCGTGCCCACGGTCTGGTCGACCGCGAGTCGCCGCCGTTTGCGATCGCCGCCCGAGACGAACTCGATCTCCGAGGTGTCGACGCCGTTCGGAACGATCGCCGTCGGTGCGGTGAGGTGATGGCGCTCGGTCAGCACCTCGAGGTCGGAATCGGTGGTCGCCGCGACGAGCGATGCGCCGGCGATCGCGCGGGCATCGATCTCCTCGACGTGCGCCATCAACCAGCGACCGCCCTCGGTGTCGGGGAGGATGCCGCGCTTGAGGTCGACCTCGTCGTTGTGCTCGTCACAAACGTAGCCGATGCCGCCACCGAGACCCGCCAGCGCCGGTTCGAGGTAGGGCTGCACGAGCACCGCGGCGGCCGCGCCGTCGAGCGAGCGTTCGAGCCGATCGACCAGCTCGGGGATCGCGCCCCACATCAGCCCGACCGCGATGTCGGTGATCGACGCGACGCCGCTCACCAGGCGCATTCGCGTTTCCGCGTCGATGTGGGACTGCGGGAGCGCCACGCTGTACTCGGTGAACCCGGGCGCGATGTCGTGTCGGCCCGAGCGGCTCGGCTCAGTCGTCACCGCCACCGCGACCACCTCGACGTCGTGTTCCCGGGTCAACGCCCGAGCGAGGTGCCACGCACGCAACTGGCCGCCCGTCTGACGAGGGTGCAGGGGATAGGTGCTGAGCGCCACGATGCGGTGACATGGTCGGCTCGACCGCCCCGAGAGGACGGGATGACCCGTGGGATGGGCACCCGCCACCGATGGGTCGACCTCACGAGCCGCGCCGAGGCCGCCGTGGAGGCCTGCGCGATCGAGCGCGGCGGCCGCCGCCGTGTCGTCGAGGAATTGCGTCACCGAACCGTGACTGCGACGGGCCTGCAGCCGAGCGACCGTGCGGCGGACCGTTCGAACCCGGTGGGGTACCGGCGAGTCGGCGGTGCGGAGCCAGCGGAGGAGGCGGTCGACGACCATGACGCAGGGGATCCTACGGGTCTTGGTTCGTATGCCTCAGGTGATGCCGGCGTGCAGCGTCGTGACGAGATCGACGAAGCGGGTCAGTTCGTCGTCGTCGAGCGCGGCATAGGCGGCGGCCGTGATGCGGTTGGTCGTGCGTTCGCCGATCTCCCAGGCCTCCGTACAGCTGCTGACGTCGGGGAAGGGCGGCTCCCATCCGAACAGGCTGGCGATGCCCTTGCCGCCCTTGACGAGCACGGTCTCGAGGGGTGAGAGACCCGCCGCGGTCTCGCCGATGAGATGTGCGCCGCCGCGGAGCTCGCGCAGCACGTGGAGCGTGACGGCGGCTGCGCCGATCGGATCGGATGGGCGTTCGACGCACTTCCATCCGGCGAACAGCGGGAGTCCCGCGATGGGCGCCGCGTCGATGATCCGCGCGCCGAGTGTGGCGACGGCCGCGTAATCGACGTCGGCGGTGAACCTCGAGCGACTCCACTCGGCGCAGCCCTGTGCGAACAGCGCCGACGCGTCGGCGGGTGACATGACCTGTGTGCCGCGTTCCCACATCGTGCGCACAGCCGGCGGCGCGAAGAATCCGAATGCTGCGGCGATCACGTCGGCGTCGACATTCCCGAGCACGCCCCCGCGGCCGACGCCATAGAAGTCGATGCCCTCGAATCCTGCGGCGGCCGGGCCGACGTAGAAGGCGGGATCCATCATGAAACGCGTCCCGAAGTTGGAGATCGCCGGGGCGACCGCGGTGGCAGCTGCGTCTGGTGTCACGGTGGTTCCCCTGTTTCAGTCGTCGGCGAGCCTTTCATATCCGACGTCGATGTCGTGACGGTGGTGCACGAGTTCGTGCAGCGCGTAGCGGCTCAGCATGTCGACGGTGAACCGTGCTCCGTCGCCGCTGCGGGTGCCTGCTCGCTGCCATGAGCGCTCGCTGACGTGGTCGAAGACGTCGGCGATCTTCCCGGCGTTGACGGCGAGTTGGTAGGCGACCGTCGCCGGTTCCTGTTCGTTGTAGCGATCGTTGGTGGCCGTCTCGTCCTCGTCCCAGGTGAGGAACGTCGGATCGTTCTTGCTCAGGATCAGATTCGCCCGCTCGGCGAGCGTGGCGCAGGCGTCGCGCACATGGCATGCGTACTCGAGCGCCGACCAGGTGGTCGCGTCGGGCCGACGTCGCACCAGCGTGACGTCACGCGACAGCCGCGCTCGGTAGCCGGGCACCTCGGCCCGGATCTTTGCCGGGGTCTCGGTCGCGGCGACGGTCGATCCGTCGTAGCCGCATTCAGGGCAGGGGGCGTCGAGGACGAACGTCCAACTCTTCGGGTCCATGCCCCGATGATGGCAGTCGAGCGGGAGTGGGCGACGGTCTATTCTTCGACGAGCGGGCCGAACCGGGGGAGAGCTCATGAATGATCGTCGCGTGTCGCGAGGTCGGTACCGGGCTGCGGCGGTCGTCGCCGCCCTGTTGGTCGGGGTCACGACGGCGTGCACGCCGTCACCGCCGCTCACGAATCAACAGCAGGTCGACCAGATCGTGGCGTTCGTCGAGGCGACCCGCGGTCACCACTTCGTGACGCCGCCCGTCGTGCAGTTCGCGAGCGAGGCCGACTTCAAGGCGGCGATCCTGGCGCAGATCGTCGCGGCCGAGCCCGAGGTCGACCTCGACGAGACGACGTTCAAGGCGCTCGGCTGGCTGGCGCCGTCGGGCGATCTCTACACCGAGTACCAGAAGACGTTGAGCGGGGGCGCCGTCGGATTCTACGACCCAGCGACGAAAGTGTTGTTGGTGCGCGGCACCGACCTGACGCCGTACCGCCGCGAGGTGATCGCGCACGAGCTGACGCACGCGCTCGACGACCAGCTCTTCGACTTGAACGTCTCGGTGGGCGCGGGACTGGTGAGCGACGACGGCGAGGCGTTCCTCGTCGGGGTCGAGGGCGACGCGGTACGGACGCAGCAGGCGTACGTCGCCACCATGTCGCCGCTCGACCAGGCCGCCGACTTCGCGGAACAGCTGCAACTCGGATCGGATCCGGTGTTGCTGACCATCCCGCTTGCGATGCTCAGCCTGACGCAGATGCCCTACCTCCGTGGCGGGATCTTCGCCCAGCAGGTGGCGACGGCCGGCGGTGTTCCAGCGGGTTTGGACGCGACGTTCGCCCGCTACCCGTCGACCGCTGAGCAGGCGTTCGACACGTCGAAGTACCTCGCGAACGAGGCGCCGGCCATCGTGGCGACTCCACCCGCAGGTGGCACCGTGGTTCGCTCGGGACGGTTCGGCCAGTTCAACCTCTCGCTGTTGTTGGAGCAGGGCGCCGACATCGACGCGACGATCCACCCGACGACGATCGGCTGGGCGGGTGACTCGTTCGTGACGTGGAAAGCGGGCGGCACGTCGTGCATCCGCCTCGACACCGCCATGGACACGCCGACCCAGGCGACGGCGCTCGACGCCGCACTGGTCACGTGGTCGGCGTTGCATCCCGGGGCGTCGATCAGCCAGACCGGCAGCACCGTCCGTCTGACCTCCTGCGCCTGAGCGGCGCGCTGAACTCGTCCGCATGAAGTTCCGCACGACACTCCAGTTGCGCGGCAAGACCGCGACCGGACTCGTCATCCCGCCCGAGATCATCGAATCGTTCGGGAGGGGCAAGAAGCCACCGGTGAAGGTCATCTTCAACGGCTACGCGTATCGGAACACGGTCGCCTTCATGGGCGGTCAGTACCTCGTGGGTGTGAGCGCCGAGCATCGCGCCGCGTCGGGTGTCGCCGCCGGCGACGAGCTCGACGTTGAGGTCGAACTCGACACGGCGCCGCGCGAGGTCACGGTTCCGGCCGACCTCGCCGCGGCGCTCGACGCCTCTCCGGCGGCCCGGCACGCGTTCGAC